>CAYQMY010000275.1:0-2504 GCA_964418735.1 uncultured Oscillospiraceae bacterium
ATACGCTCGATAGCGGGGTCGTTTGCGAGGTTGATGAAGAGCACGGTTCTGTCGATAGCGCCGGTCTCACGGAAGCTGTCGATGAAGAAGTTCGCTTCCTCAAAGGTAATACCGATAGCGGCGAAAACAACGGCGAAGGGCTCGCTCGTTCCGCGCACCTTAGCCTGCCTTGCAATCTGCGCGGCGAGGTTAGCGTGGGGAAGTCCGCTCGCGGAGAAGATAGGAAGCTTCTGGCCGCGGACAAGCGTGTTAAGGCCGTCTATCGCCGAAACGCCGGTCTGGATAAACTCCTGAGGATAGCTGCGGGCAACCGGGTTAATAGGAAGGCCGTTAATATCCGCGCGCTTTTCGGGGATTATTTCGGGGCCGTTATCTATTGGTCTGCCAAGGCCGTCAAAAACGCGGCCAAGCATATCGGGAGAAACGCCAAGCTCCATCTGGTGTCCGAGGAAGCGAATCTTGCTGTTTGAAAGGTTTATGCCCGCGGAGCTTTCAAAAAGCTGGACGAGAACATTCGATCCGTTAACCTCAAGGACTCTGCAGCGGCGCTTTTCGCCGTTATCAAGCTCAATTTCTCCAAGCTCGTTAAAGGCAACGTCTGTAACGCTCCGAACTAGCACGAGAGGACCTGCGACCTCTTCTAGGGTTCTGTATTCAATAGGCATCAGAGATTCTCCTTTACAATAGACTCTCTCATCTGGGTAGTCAGGTCGGCAAGGATTCTTTCGTATTCTTCAACGACCTTTTCCTCCGCGATATATTTGAACCTGCCTATGCTCTCTCTTATGGGGAGCTTCGAAATGGCATTTATATCTCCGCCTGTCTTAAGGGTTTCGGTAGCCATGTCGTAATAAGCAAGAATCAATCTGATCATGTGAAGCTGCTTGTTAAGGCTAGTATAGGTGTCAACCTCGTGGAAGGCGAGCTGATGGAGGAAGTCCTCACGAATTGATCTCGAGGTTTCCATCTTAAGTCTGTCGTCGGGCGAAAGAGCGTCCATACCGACAAGCTTTACGATTTCCTCAAGCTCTGCCTCGTCCTGTAGCAGCCTCATCAGCCTTGCGCGAAGCTCCATCCAGTCGGAGGATACGTTGTCCTTAAACCATTTGGCAAGCAAATCGACGTAAAGGGAATAGCTCGTAAGCCAGTTGATAGCGGGGAAGTGGCGCTTGTAAGCAAGTGCCGCGTCGAGGCCCCAGAAGACCTTAACAATACGCAGTGTTGCCTGCGATACAGGCTCGGAAATATCGCCGCCTGGAGGCGAAACCGCGCCGATAACCGACAGGGCGCCCTCGCGCTCGTCAGCACCCAGCGAGATAACGCGGCCGGCTCTTTCGTAGAACTGTGCAAGACGGCTGCCGAGGTAAGCGGGGTAGCCCTCTTCACCGGGCATTTCCTCAAGACGACCGGACATTTCACGAAGCGCTTCCGCCCAGCGGGAGGTCGAGTCGGCCATCAGAGCGACGGAATAGCCCATGTCTCTGAAGTACTCAGCTATTGTAATACCGGTGTATATCGAAGCCTCACGGGCCGCAACGGGCATATCCGAGGTGTTCGCGATAAGAACCGTGCGCTCCATCAGAGATTTTCCGGTATGCGGGTCGATAAGCTCAGGGAACTCAAGCAGAACGTCTGTCATCTCATTGCCGCGCTCACCGCAGCCGATGTAGACGACGATATCAGCCTCCGCCCATTTGGCGAGCTGGTGCTGAGTAACTGTTTTACCGCTTCCGAAGGGGCCGGGGATTGCGGCGACGCCGCCCTTGGCGATGGGGAAGAGGCAGTCGACAACGCGCTGACCGGTAACAAGCGGCGTGACAGGGGAGAGCTTCTGCTTGTAAGGTCTGCCCTTACGGACAGGCCATTTCTGCATCATAGTTACCTGAACGTCGCCCTTATCGGTGCTGATTACTGCGACGGTCTCTGTAACAGTAAATTCGCCTTTTTCTATTTTTGTAATTTTGCCGTTTACTCCGGGAGGAACCATTACCTTGTGGAGAACGACGTCGGTTTCCTGAACCGTTCCCAGAATATCTCCCGCAACCACATTGGCTCCGGCCGATACGACGGGATTAAAGGCCCACTTGCGGTCTCTTTTCAGAGAAGGAACCTCGATTCCGCGGGTCAGGTTGTTTCCGGAAAGCTTTTTAATATCGTCAAGGGGACGCTGAATACCATCGAAGATACTTCCGATAAGACCGGGCCCGAGCTCAACGCTCATAGGCACTCCCGTTGATACGACGGGCTCGCCCGTACCTAGGCCGGAAGTTTCCTCATATACCTGAATGGAGGCCTTATCCCCATGCATTTCGATAATTTCACCAATCAAACGCTGCTTGCTAACGCGCACAACGTCAAACATATTCGCATCGCGCATTCCTTCGGCAACGACCAAAGGTCCCGATACTTTTAATATTGTACCGCCCATGTTAAGCACCTCATTTCTGACTCAAAATATCAGAACCGACGGCCTTTTCGACGGTTCTGCTGACGTTTGCGAGTCC
>CAYQMY010000276.1:0-2498 GCA_964418735.1 uncultured Oscillospiraceae bacterium
TATTACACCGCCAAGCCACACTCCAAGCAAAAACACAAATATCCACGGAAATATAGGGAAATAGTCAGCCGAAAAAAACTGATTATTCCAAAGCCCTATCACCCATAGCCAGCTTACCTGAACGGGATTTAACGCTTTTAAAACAAAAGCGGTTGTCACGATAAGGGCTATGCAGATTATCGGCATTGCAAGTCCCTTGTATTTCTCCCACACCTTCTGGGTGAGTCCGTAAAGAATCATGCATACTCCGAGAAAGTGCAGGATACCGAAAACCACCGGGCTTTTTGCTAAAACAGTTACAATCGTAACAAGCAGTGCAGCGGCAATGACTTTTAGCCCCCGTTTGACATTACTTCGTGAAAAACGCGATGAAATGCCTGAAACCAAAATAAAAGTTCCGGCAATTATCGGTTGTAGAAAGTCAAAAACAGGATTATAAAATAACCACTGGGGGGCGTCTAGAAATGTCACAAGATCAAAAAGAAAATGGTGACAAATCATAAGGAATACGGAGAATCCTCGTACAGCGTCCAATATATTAATTCTCTTGGAGGACATCGTCAGACCCCACTTTGCAATCTAGGGGGTATTGGATACCCCCTAGAATATTTTATACGTTAAATCTAAATAAAACTATATCTCCGTCGTGCATTACATATTCCTTGCCTTCGCTGCGGATAAGTCCCTTTTCCCTTGCGGCCGCCATCGTGCCCTGCGCTTTGAGGTCGTCAAAAGCTATGACCTCGGCGCGGATGAAGCCCCTTTCAAAATCGGAGTGGATTTTGCCCGCCGCCTGAGGCGCTTTTGTGCCCCGCTTTATTGTCCAAGCGCGAACCTCGTCGGGACCGCCGGTCAAGTACGAAATAAGTCCAAGCAGAGTATACGAGCATTTTATTAGCCTGTTAAGACCGGATTCCTGAAGCCCCAGCTCCTCAAGGAACATTTGCTTATCCTCGGGAGGAAGCTCCGCTATCTCCTGTTCGACCTTCGCGCAGATCGGCAGAACCTCGGCCCCCTCCGATTCGGCAAGAGCCTTGACCTTTAAGTAATAAGGATTATTAAGATAATCCGTGAAGGTTTTCTCGTCCATGTTTGCGGCGTATATGATGGGTTTGAGGCTTATAAGCTCTGAGGTGCCGATAAGCTCCTTGTCCTCGTCAGAGCAGGCAAAGCTTCTTGCTGCCAAACCTTCGTTCAGATGACTTAGCAGAGCCTCGAAAACCTCAGCCTCATGCAGATACCTTTTGTCGCCCTTACCGGCCTTTTTCGCCTTGTCTATCCTGCGCTCGACCATCTCCATGTCGGACATAACAAGCTCAAGGTTAATTATCTCGATGTCGCGAATAGGGTCTGTCGAGCCCTCGACATGAATGACGTTCTCATCGTCGAAGCAGCGAACAACATGAACTATCGCGTCTGTCATACGGATATTCGACAGGAACTTGTTTCCGAGCCCCTCGCCCTTTGACGCGCCCTTCACAAGACCCGCTATATCAACAAATTCTATTACGGCAGGCGTGTACTTCTTAGGAGAATACATCTCCGAGAGAAAGTCAAGCCTTTCGTCAGGTACCGTGACCACGCCAACGTTCGGGTCAATCGTGCAAAACGGATAGTTCGCCGACTCCGCTCCCGCGTTTGTTATTGCGTTGAAAAGAGTGCTCTTTCCGACATTAGGCAATCCAACAATGCCCAGCTTCATAAAATGGTTTTCCTCCCTTTTACAAATGTACGGGCGGGTGTTTTGTACCCGCCCATAGCATTAATCCTCTTTAGTTTCGTTGCTTTCGGTTTCAGAAGCGACAGCCTCAATTTCGGGAACGGTTTCCCCCGGAAGCCTTCCTGTTTCGCAAAGGATTTCAAAATCCTTTCCGTCCATCGTTTCATTCTTGAGCAGATATTCCGCGGTAGCAATCAGCTTGTCGCGGTGCTCTAAAAGAATGCGCTCGCACATAGCGCTCGCTTCGTCGAATATTCGCTTGACCTCCTCATCGATTTCAGAAGCGATTTTCTCACTGTAGGTCTTTGTCTGAGTGAAATCACGTCCGATAAACACGGAGTGATCGCTCGAATCAAAGGAGATTGGACCCAGTCTGTCGCTCATACCGTACTTCGTAACCATAGATCTTGCAATCTCGGTTGCCTGCTTGATATCGCCCGAAGCGCCGGTCGAAATATCGTCAAGCGTAATCTTTTCAGCGATACGTCCGCCGAGAGCCGAGACTATGCGCTCAAACATCTCGCTTTTGGAGGTAAAGGTTTTATCCTCCGTCGGACGGTAGATGGTCATGCCGCCTGCCATACCTCTGGGAATGATTGTAATATGATGAACGGGATCTGCATGCTCAAGATATCTCGATACAACCGCGTGTCCGGCCTCGTGGTAAGCGGTAAGCTTTTTGTCCTTTTCGGATACAACGCGGCTCTTCTTCTCAGGGCCAGCTATGACCTTGAGCGTCGCACTTTCGATGTCTGGCATAGTTATAAATCTTCTCTTT
>CAYQMY010000277.1:0-2492 GCA_964418735.1 uncultured Oscillospiraceae bacterium
CATCTCGTTGTTTGTTCCGTAGGTAATGTCGGCAGCGTAAGCCTCACGCCTTTGCTCGGCACTGAGCCCGTGTACGATAACGCCGACCTTAAGGCCTAGAAACCTATGCACCTTGCCCATCCATTCGCTGTCGCGAACGGCAAGGTAGTCGTTGACCGTTACGATGTGCACTCCGTCACCCGTAAGTGCGTTTAAGTACGCGGGAAGCGTCGCAACAAGCGTTTTACCTTCACCGGTCTTCATCTCGGAAATTCTGCCCTGATGAAGCACGATGCCGCCGATAAGCTGAACGCGGAAGTGGCGCATGCCGAGAACTCTCCACGCGGCCTCTCTGACGGTTGCAAAGGCTTCTGGCAAAAGGTCGTCAAGTGATTCTCCGCTGTGAAGCCTTTCCTTAAATTCATCGGTTTTAGCCCTCAGCTGCTCGTCCGAAAACGCCTTATATTCGCCCTCCATTGCTTCAATTTTGTCAACAAGAGGGGTTATCTTCTTCAGCTCACGATCCGAGCGCGAGCCGAATACCTTTGAAAAAACTCCCATGTGCATGCCTTTCCCGGCACAAGACCTGCGCCGAATGACGTTATTTTAAATGTATCAAACATGATTATAAGATTTTGTAGCAGTGGACAGCACGCCCTCAGCAGGGCATATTTTCGCTATAATATCCGCATTATAGCATAAATGCACCGCATATAAAAGAAATTTTATGTGAATAAATAAATATGTTACTAATTATATTTTCACGCAGAAGTTCTCTTTGCATCCTCTTATTGTAATAACCTATTTTTCATGTTATATTTCAGATAAGATTTACAAAAATATCAATTATTTATAATCTGGGAGAAACCATGGATTTATTATTAAAAAACAGCGTTCATACAGTTAAAATAGAGGGTTATTCGGCCGACGGCAGCGGCGTTGCGCGCATAAACGGTCAGGTCGTCTTTGTAAAGGGCGCTCTTTCAGGTGAGCTTTGCGAAATCAAGATACTGAAGGCGCTAAAAAACCTCGCTTACGCGAGGCTTGAAAAAGTGATTGAACCTTCGGAGCAGCGAGCGGAGCCCGGCTGCGGAAACTTCGGAAAATGCGGTGGCTGCTCCTTTCTGCACATGGATTACAGCGAGGAGCTTTTGTTCAAAAAGCAGCGAGTCGAGGATGCGCTATCGCGTATCGGCGGCTTTTCCCTGCCTGTTTCCGAAATCCACGGCTCAGAGCGCACCGAGGCTTACCGCAACAAGGTCATATACGCAGTCGGAACGCAGGACGGCAAAGCCGTCGCCGGCTTCTTTCGCGAGCGCAGCCACGATATAATTCCCGTCAGCCGCTGCCTTATCCAAACGCCGGAATCGGATGCCGCTGCAGCAGCCGTCTGCCGATGGATAGACAAATTCAATATCAGCGTATATGATGAACGGACAGGCCTTGGTCTTATTCGCCACATCTTTGTCCGAACCGCCTTCGGCAGCGGGCAGATGGCTGTTTGCATAGTTGCGTCCTCCCAAAAGCTGTCGCATGTAGACGCGCTGATAGCTGAAATAAGAAAAAGCTGCCCTAACGCCTCGAGCATTGTCTTGAATGTCAACAAAAAGGTCGGAAACACCGTCCTCGGAGCCAAGTTTGTCACCCTCTGGGGCGCAGATTTTATCGAGGACACGCTGTGTTCGCTTCGCTTCAAGCTCTCTCCGAGGTCGTTTTTTCAGATAAACCCGCCTCAGGCTGAGAAGCTTTATATGAAGGCTCTTGAATTCGCTGATCTTGACCCTGAATCCACAGCAATAGACCTTTACTGCGGAACAGGTACAATCAGCCTTGTTCTCGCCCGTAGGTGCGGTCATGTTATCGGAGTCGAAACAGTACCCGAAGCCGTTGCGGACGCAAGAGAAAACGCGGAAAAGAACGGAATCTCCAATACGGAATTCATTTGTGCTGACGCCTCAGCAGCGGCGCAGGAGCTTAAAACAAGAGGGATAATCCCCGATGTCGTGGTGGTAGACCCCCCGAGAAAAGGGCTCGAACCCGAGCTAATAGAAACCATAGCGGAGATGTCTCCGAAGAGAGTCGTTTATGTCTCCTGTGACCCCGCCACCCTCGCCCGTGACCTGAAGCTTTTCAGCGGAAACGGATATCAGCCTCTCCGCCTCGAAGCCTTCGACATGTTCCCAAGGACGAGCCACGTTGAAACGGTAGTATTGATGTCAAAAATAATATTGTGAATAAATAAAATTAAAAGACTCAAGATATAAAATAGAGACATTAAATAATAAATATTGACATAACCTCCATTTGATGGTAAATTTACACTTAATGGAGGTTTTTGTTATGCCCAAGAGACAAAATCAACTTACCGAGCAACAAATTAATAAGAAGTTGGCCGAGGGGCGCGGACAGTCCACGGGAAAAGATTATATCCCTTGGATTAAGACTGGTGAATTTTCCTCACAGGGGCGCGGACATCGAATCTTCGGGGTGAAAACCAGACGCGAGCATTGTTT
>CAYQMY010000278.1:0-2448 GCA_964418735.1 uncultured Oscillospiraceae bacterium
TCTGGGTTTTTTGTTCAAACGGTGTTCACATCCTTTTGGATTTATTTTGAATAAGCCTCGGGCTTCAAAACGGCGATCAGCGGCAGATTCCTGTATTTTTCCGAATAGTCCATCCCGTATCCGACTATAAACTTATCTGGACAGATTATTCCCGAATAATCCGCAAGGACCGATGTTTTTCGTCTTGCAGGCTTATCGAGCAGCGTACATATTTTTATTGAAGCAGGCTTTCTGACTTGCAGATAATTAATAAGATAGCTGAGTGTGAGCCCGCTGTCAAGTATATCTTCAACTATTACAACATCCTTGCCCTCTATATTTCCGGAAAGGTCCTTGTTTATCTTGACAGCGCCTGTAGTATTGGTATTATTCCCATAAGATGAAACCGACATAAAATCAACGGAACATTTTAAATCAATTTTTCTTATAAGATCGGCCATAAACATAAATGAACCCTTAAGTATTCCGATAAATACGGGTTCCGTGCCCCGGTAATCCTCGTTTATTCTGGCCGCAAGAGCCGATACCGTCTCCTGAATAAACTCTTCGCTGTAAAGAACTGATTCTATGTCTTCAGAAATTGCCGACATTATATGATTCTCCCCCAATTTTTTCTATAGTAACCGAACTTAGCTTATCCCCGGGCGCCGGAGAGCATCTTGAGTCTATCCCGTAGCCCATAACTGCTATAATCCCCTTTTCGTCGGCAAGCACGGGAATGCTCTCGCGCAGCCTCAGCGGTATTTTTTCATCAATAAACAGCTTTTTAAGGGATTTTGTGCCTTTTTTGCCGCCAAAAGCTATTTTATCGCCGCTTTTGCGAGGCCTGATAGTTATTTTACCACAGATAGCATCTGTTTTGAACAAAAAAGTATTGAGCGAATTGTAAATTTTTTCTTTCGGAACGCCGGGCATATACAAAAAGCTAAGCCCCAGCTCGTTAATGTTCGTAGGAAAGTTCGGCTTAAGCTCGACCGGAGAGAAGGTTTTAGAATCCGCAGGCAAGCGCGTAAAGAGTATGTCGCCGTATTCCCTTATTACCGTAAGCCCGCCGGCAAAGCTCCTCTGTGCGGAGGGATTATCCGACAGCGCAAGCTCCCTAACGCCTTCGACCAGCGCGCGTGACATACCGGCGCCCAGCTCATCCGCAGCTCCCATTATCACTCGAGCTGAAACCGGCTTCGGAAGTTTTCTGAAATCGTCTGTCTGAAGCCTTATTCCAAAGGCCTCCCTGCTGGTGCTCCAGAGCAACTTGTTCGCAAGGACGCTGAGATAGTTTTCGTCCTCGCTCAGAAGCTCGGTTGTCTCGGTAACCGAGCTTAAAAAATTCGGATTGAATTCCTTTAATAGTGGTATGACGTTTGCGCGAATTTTATTTCTGGTATAAATCGTTTCCGCGTTTGTAGAATCTTCTACATGCGGAATTTTATTTTGCGAAAGATAAGCCTCAACCTGCTCACGGGTCATATAAAGTATGGGTCTTATGACATTTCCGCGCACAGGAGGTATACCGCATATTCCCCGAAGTCCCGCACCCCTGATTAGGTTCATCAGCATCGTCTCGGCGTTATCGTCCGCCGTATGTGCTGTCGCTATCCTGTCCGCGCCTATTCTTTCAGCCGTGCGGCGAAGGAAATCATAGCGAAGCTCGCGTGCGGCGGTTTCAATGCTCAGACCCTTGTTTTCGGAAAATGCTCTAACATTTCCTGCTCCAAAGAAGAATGCGATATCATGGGAAGCGCAGTAATTTCTGACAAACTCCGCGTCCCTGTCGGACTCCTCTCCCCGGAGGCCATGGTCGAAGTGGGCGGCGGCGATGCGTATCGCTCCTGTTTCGGCAAGCTTATCTAGCATGGACAAAAGACACATAGAATCCGCTCCGCCGGAAACGGCGCAGAGGACGTATGAGTTTTTAGCGAGCATATTATGTTGTTCGATAAACTTTAAAAGCTGTTTCAAAGCAACCTCCAAAACTAAAGCTTAGGCTGAATTATGCGTGTGTTCCTAATCCTCGTAATGCGTAGTATCCGCGGAAGCGTAGGTCGTATACTGCGGCAGCCACTGCAGCGGCACCGTACCAGTTTCACCGTGTCTGTTCTTCATTATTATGCATTCTGCGAGATTGTGGTTTTCAGTCTCTTTATCGTAATAATCATCTCTGTATAGGCCGAGAACGATGTCCGCGTCCTGCTCAATCGAGCCGGATTCACGAAGGTCAGTCAGCTGCGGCCTTTTATTGGCTCTATCAGCACTCGCGCGGTTAAGCTGAGAAAGACATAAGACAGGTACGTTAAGCTCCTTGGCCATAATTTTCATCATACGGCTCATATCGCTGACGACCTGCGTTCGGTTTTCGTTTGTATAGCTCACCTTTCCGCCCGAACCCTGCATAAGCTGAAGATAGTCTATTATAACAAGGCCCAAATTATCCAGCCTTCTGCACTCCGC
>CAYQMY010000279.1:0-2435 GCA_964418735.1 uncultured Oscillospiraceae bacterium
ACAAGCACATCGAGGTCATAGTCCGTCAGATGATGAGAAAGGTCAGAGTCGAGGAGGCCGGCGATACCGAGCTTCTTTCCGGCGCAACCGCGGACATCATCGACTTCAAGGACGCAAATCAGGCTGTTCTCAAGAGAATCGCCGAGGGCGAGGGAGAGCTTCGCACGGCGACCTGCACTCAGCTTCTTATGGGTATAACAAAGGCGTCTCTTGCTACGGAATCCTTCCTGTCGGCTGCTTCCTTCCAGGAAACTACCAAGGTTCTCACGGAAGCCGCGATTAAGGGCAAGATTGACCACCTGATCGGACTTAAGGAAAACGTTATCATCGGTAAGCTCATACCGGCAGGTTCCGGTCTTGGAATCTACAGAGACTTTGTTGTGGATTCGAATTCAAACAGCTCACAGAGCCGCGAAAATTTTGAGGATGCTGTCAGCTGAGAAGCTAAGCATTCAGGGAAGTGAATTCCCGAAAAAATAGAATTGAAATTTCCTTGCAAGGGGTTATTTGACGCTGGATGTGGAGCCCAAAAATGGGCTTCACATCTCGGCACGTTTAACAATGCGAATATTTTGATAAGTCAATAAAATATATTTGTTGACTGTGTGCATTTTTCGTGTTAGAATACTGTGCAGTTTGCGAAAGGAAGATTATTGTGCTTTCAAGACTAAAAACGGGCAAAAAGCTTGTTGGTATCAATCAATGCCGCAAAGCGGTAAAAGATGGAAGTGCATTGACTGTGTTTTTGGCTGAAGACGCCGAAAACCGCATCAGGCTTTCGCTTTTGGACCTATGTAGAACAGAAAGTGTCGAGGTTGTTTCTGTTTCTACGATGAAAGAACTCGGAGAGGCCTGCGCTATTGAAGTCGGGGCCGCCGCCGCCGTTCTTTTGAAATAATTGATTTTTGCGGAATACAAATCTGTTTTTCGTAAAAAATATCAATATTTGAGGAAAGGAGGAACATAATGCCCACATTTAATCAGCTTGTCAGAAAAGGCAGGGAGAGAGTAACATACAAATCCACTTCACCTGCGATGCAGAAGGGCCTCAATACTCTTAAGAATAGAGAGACCGATCTGCCCTCGCCGCAGAAGAGAGGTGTATGCACAGCGGTAAGAACATCTACTCCTAAAAAGCCTAACTCTGCGCTTCGTAAGATCGCCCGTGTGCGTCTGACCAACGGATATGAGGTTACTGCCTACATCCCCGGTATCGGACACAACCTTCAGGAGCACTCAGTGGTAATGATCCGCGGCGGACGCGTAAAGGACCTGCCTGGTGTTAGATACCACATCATTCGTGGTACTTTGGATGCTCAGGGCGTCGCAAAGCGTAAACAGGGACGCAGTAAGTACGGCGCAAAGAGACCTAAGCCCGGTCAGGCAGCAGCCACAACAGGCAAAAAGAAATAAGCTAATAGCGCTTTGCGCAAGGCTTGTGCCTTGCCTAAAAGATTAACATATATACTTATGTTATCTCTAGGCAGGCCTTCACGGAGGTCAGAGAGCCTTCGAGTACCTATGAAATCATTTTATGAAGGAGGGAAGTATAGTGCCCAGAAGAGGTAACGTACCTAAAAGAGAAATTCTGCCAGATCCGTTATACAATTCGGTTTTGGTTACAAAACTGATCAACAGCATAATGGTAGACGGCAAAAAGGGCGTGGCTCAGAAGGTTGTCTATGGCGCTTTCGAAACAATTGAAGAGAAGCTTTCAAAATCTGCTCTCGAAGTTTTCGTTCAGGCCATGGAGAACATCATGCCCGCATTGGAGGTTAAGGCACGCCGCGTCGGCGGCGCAACCTATCAGGTTCCGATCGAGGTCAGACCTGAGAGACGCCAGACACTCGGACTGCGCTGGATCACGAATTATTCGAGAAACCGCAGCGAAAAGACAATGAGAGAACGCTTGGCCGGAGAAATCATGGACGCAAGCAATAACACAGGAAACTCAGTCAAGAAAAGAGAAGACATGCACAAGATGGCTGAGGCAAACAGAGCTTTTGCTCATTACCGTTGGTAATCCTGTGTTTTAGAATTAAATTAGGAGAGAAATTATGCCAAGGCAATGTACCCTCAAAAATACTAGAAATATTGGAATAATGGCGCACATCGATGCGGGTAAAACCACAACGACTGAGCGTATATTGTTCTACACAGGCCGTACCTACAAAATAGGCGAGGTACACGAGGGCGCGGCCACCATGGACTGGATGGAGCAGGAACAGGAGAGAGGAATCACGATTACCTCCGCTGCTACGACTTGTTTTTGGAAGGAACACCGCATAAACATCATCGATACTCCGGGACACGTTGACTTTACTGTTGAGGTTGAACGCTCACTTAGAGTTCTGGACGGAAGTGTAACCGTTATGTGTGCAAAGGGCGGTGTTGAGCCTCAGTCCGAGACTGTTTGGAGACAGGCCGACCACTAT
>CAYQMY010000280.1:0-2425 GCA_964418735.1 uncultured Oscillospiraceae bacterium
TCTTTTCCTGTTTCACGCTCCGTCTCTTGCTCTTATTTTAGGCTTGACTTCATATAGTTGGTCTCATAAATATAGTGATCTATGCTTATTTATATGTATATTCCCGGCTGCGCTTACGTTTAGGATTTATGTAAGCTAAAACAGCATTAACTATCGGCCTGAAAATCAAAAACAGGATATAGCCGATGATTCCGCCAATAGTGTTTGTAATCAAATCTGTTATGTCAGATGAGCGGGTACCATTAATCAAAGGCTGAAGAAGTTCGATGCCGAGGCTGAATAAAAGCGTCCACAGTGCGCAAGAAAACAGCCTCCGTTTTTTTACGATGGGTAATAAAAAGCCGAAGGGCATCATCATAATTACGTTCAGCACGATCTGACGCACAAAATCGCCTCTGCCAGCAAAAAAGTCATCAAAAGGCAATAGGTTCATTCGAATATAAGGATGATTAAAAATAGACGGAAGTGAGGCAATGATAGGCATCAAGGTCACAAAGAGAACCAGAGCTATGTAAATATACATAAGCGTATTTACAAGCAGTATGTCTTTTCCTTTAGCTTTCCAATTTCTAAATAAGAAAATAGAGTATATTATGATCAGCGCCATAATGTCAACAAGGCATTTAATGCTATTGCTCATACGTGGTTCCTTTCAAAATACATTTGTAAGTTGGTTGCAGGCAGCGGAGCTCATAGTCCCTTTAGTTTCAGCTTGTTAACCAGCTTCACATAAAATTCGCGCACATCAAAGCCGGGAATGTTTTCACGGTTCAAATCAATCATATCTCCGTGCGAAATACCGCGCTTACCGGAAACCGTCAAAAACGTAAAATCTTCACCCCAGCGAAAGGACTGCTCGCCAACAAGACCATCGTTATTATCATCAAAATGCTTTACAAGGTGATAGGAAAAATTAAGAGGGAATTTTCCGTTTGTAGCGTAATTTAGCTTTGAACCAATGCTCCCGCAGACAATGCCTTCGGGAAGAGGCATCTTTTCGTCAAGAGCCGTGCACCGTTCAGAAGTCAGGTCACGCACAGCGGCAATAAAATCCGGATTTTTGTCTCCAAACATCCGGAGCGCGGAGTTATATGTATCTGCAAGCTTCTGCTGAGCTTCCTCCGGCATTTTATTCAAAAGATAATCAGCGAATTTGCAGCCGCGGTGCGGTGTGTTGATTGTAGTCAATGACGCGACAAACTGAGCAATATCTGCATTGCAAATCGCGTATCGGCAGTCAATTCCGCCTTTGGAATGTGCAATTATATTGACCTTTTTGCAGCCAGTTTCCTGAATAATTTTTTTAATTCGCTCCGCAAGCTCCGCAGCACTTGCCTCCACTGATGCCGCCGACTCATGTTCGCCGTAGTATATCTTCGCGCCATTATCTTCAAGCTCTTTAGGAATTCGTCCCCAGTAGTTTAGATATTTAAAATCTCTGAAAAACACTCCGTGAACAAGCAAAATGGGGTATTTTGTTTTGCAAACCTGCTCTTCTCTCCGTTCGAGATTAATCCGGTGCTTTTCTGTCTCAAAGCGCACTTCTTCCGAAGTGAGTTTTATGATTTTTCCAAGCATAAAGAGATGCGCTACCGGAATCATTCCGAAAATGACACCGAGTACGCGCTGCTTAATACCGAGCTGCAAAGAGGTGGTATAAACGCTGATTATTCCATTCCAAAAAATTATAGACTCCACGCAAATGCAGACAACTGCGCTGAAAACCCATTGTACCCATTGCGTCGGGAATATGTAAAATCCGATAACAACATGAAAAGCAATCGATACCACCAAAGACATTGAAAATATTTTCAGACATTTTGTGCCGTGGTTGCAAATTTTAGTTCGTTTATTTGGAAAAACCTTTGCCGAGTACATGGGCAGAAGATTAGAGATGATTAATCCAATAGCAAAAACAGGAATCAACGCTGGGAATCGCTTTGCAAGTAAAAAACAGCTTGCACAAGCGCAAACAAGAATAAAACTTAATAAATATAATAGCTTTTCAATTACATCCTTTTCGCGCTTCATATCGCACCTCTCAAAGCAAATAAATACTAAACTATTTTATCATGACATAACAAAAAAATCCATACCTTTGATTTGAAGGTAATCTTGTGAATCGGGCGGAGCAGAGCCCCGCCCCTACAAATTTGGGAAAAGAAAGCCCCGTACCTCTTGATTAACCCGCGCCTTTGGGGCCAGGTGGAGGCAGCGAGTGCAGCGGTCTGATTTACGGAGGGAAAGGATGGAAAGGAAAACCGTCAGGGTTGTCCTTTCGTTTAAATAAAACCCGCCATAGGCGGGCGCTTTCCAAAGGAAAGCGTAAACTCCAAAATAAAAAACCACTTCCTAAGAAGTGGCTTTTTATTTTGGAGCGGGCGACGAGATTCGAACTCGCTACCTCCACCTTGGCAAGGTGGCG
>CAYQMY010000281.1:0-2407 GCA_964418735.1 uncultured Oscillospiraceae bacterium
GTGAACCAGCAGCGGAAAACCTTTCAGTTCTTCAAGCGCAATATCGCCGGTAAGGCTGCAAGCCCATTTTTCGCTGAAAATTGCCGTCATGGGATCTCTTTCCCCGCCTGACAGATAAATATGGTCATAGGCCTCCAAGCTGAACGGCGTACGCACAAAACCGACATCGACGATCCCCCTGTCTACCAGCTCCATAATTCGATAGGTGTCACTCTCCCATATCTGGAAGCGAACCTCAGGATATATGTCATGTAAATCACAGATGCTTATTGGCAAAAGGTAGGCACCACAGGAGGAAACCGTGCCTATTGAGATAGTTCCCTGACTGCCCCTTTGCAGATCCTCCATTTCCTTTTTTGCCGAACCCACAAGCTCGAGTATCTGTTCTGCCCTCGCGAGGAGGGCCTGCCCTGCCTGTGTAAGCTCTACATGCCTGCCGCCTCGCTTAAGCAGTACCACCCCCAGCTCCTCTTCAAGCTGTTTTATCTGCTGGCTCAGCGGCGGCTGCGCCATATGAAGGCGCTCCGCAGCCCTTGTAAACTGCCCCTCCTGTGCAACAACCATAAAGTAGCGCAGCTGTCTTATATCCATAAAAGCCTCCTATAACTCCGTGCTATATGTTTTTCATATAAATATATTAAATCTAGATATTTTTCATATACATCTACTTCTGTTATAATGTCCACAATCACATTTGTCAATATGGGGAAGGTAAAGTTTGAAACAAGTTCAAACTTTACCTGTTTTAAGTGCGATTTTCTCGCCGCTTTTGCGGCAACCGAAAAACATGCACATTATGACCATTCTTTTTCATGGTTATTTTGTGCCTCAAGTAATACGAAAGGAATGGTCATAAAAATGAAAAAAGGATACATCTACATACTATTAACCACATTTTTGTTCAGCAGCATGGAAATCGCGCTGAAGCTGGTTTCGGGCCAGTTCAACGCGATACAAATAACTTTTCTTCGGTTTCTGATCGGCTCCCTTGTGCTGCTGCCTCTCGCGCTCAGAGGACTGAGAATCCGTAAGATTCGTCTTAGGCTCAATGACCTCGGTTTCTTTGCTCTGACAGGCTTTATCTGCGTTGTAGTCAGCATGATTTTTTATCAGACAGCGATTTTGTATTCCAAGGCGTCTGTGGTCGCCGTGCTTTTCAGCTGCAATCCTGTTTTTGTTGTTGTATTTGCTTTTTTTATACTTCACGAAAAAATCTATAAGCACACAATTATTTCATTAGCGGTCAGCATTGCCGGAATTTTGGTGATAATGAATCCGGGCCGTATGCAGGGCGGTACCGTTGGTATTGTTCTAACGATCATTGCCGCTGTGACCTTTGCATTATACGGAGTCGTCGGACGAAAGCGCAGCCATTATTACGGCGGCTTTGGTTTAACATGCTTCAGCTTTCTGTTCGGCAGTCTTGAGCTTTTGCTGCTCATATTTGCGTCAAGGGCAGGCGCTGTGTCTTCATTTTTAACCAACGCCGGGCTTGGCACTTTTGCAAACGTACCGATATTTCAGGGAATAACCGCGAGCAACCTCCCGCATTTGATTTACATCAGCATCGGAGTCACAGGCTTTGGCTACACGTTTTATTTTCTGGCTATGGAGGCAACCTCCGCAACAACTGCTTCGATGGTATTCTTTATAAAGCCGGTGCTGGCTCCTATACTTGCTCTGCTAATATTGAACGAGCCAATTACCTTGAACATGGCAATAGGAATCCTTCTTATAATAAGCGGCTCTATGATTTCATTCGCGGCAAATATAAAAATGAACAAAAGCAAATTATCAAATGAACAAAGTAATTCTTAAGCACATAATGAAAAAAAGGGCCGGAGGGGTAATTCCCTCCGGCCTATTACAATTTTTTTATGCAAAAAATATTGTAGAATTTCGTCATAAAGGATATAATTTCTTTAATTGTTAATATGTTCTTGTAATTAACAGATCAAGTTATTTAACCTTCCTTGAAAAAGAGACAAAGACAATAGCTTACAGCATTTACTTATTATGAGGTTTGGGGTGTAAATATGGCTGATAGAATAAAAATATGCAGTATTCAAGTTAAAAATTTTCGATCAATTAGAAATGAAACTCTAAATGTAACTGATTTTAACATTTTCGTCGGGCCTAATGATGTAGGAAAGTCCAACTTTTTAAAAGCACTTAATCTCTTTTTCAACAATCAAACGGATTATAATACGCCTTTTGATTTTTCTAAAGACTTTACTTATTTATTTCCAGAATCCAGTCATTCCACAAAAGAAATAAAAATCGTTATTAAATTTAATATTCCTTCAACATATAAAGAACACGGAGTATATATTTGGCAAAAAATATGGCGTACAAATAATTATTATGATGATTCAATAAAAAATGAAAATGGAGATCAACCTTCGCC
>CAYQMY010000282.1:0-2405 GCA_964418735.1 uncultured Oscillospiraceae bacterium
GTCAGCCAATCTTTAATACAAAAAAAGAAATATTCGGCTATGAATTGTTATACAGAGCCGGAATGGACAGTACCGAATATGACGGAATTGACGGAAGCGGCGCGACGAAAAACGTGCTGGTTACCGCCTTTTCCGATATAGGTATTGAAGAAATCACCGGGGGCCGAAAGGCTTTCGTCAATTTCACATCCGATCTCATAATTGAGGGAATTCCGCACATACTGTCAAACGACATTCTGGTGGTAGAGCTTTTGGAGGATATCAAGCCCACCGAGGAGATACTATCTGCCTGCAGGAAGCTGAAACGGATGGGGTATCTTATAGCACTGGACGATTTTATTTACGACGAGTCTCTTGAGCCCCTGATTCAGCTTGCGGACATAATAAAGCTTGATTTTATGAAGTCCAGTCGAGACCAAATAAAAACCTACATAAGCAAAGTTAATAATCCTAGGCAGCACAGAAGACAAATCCTGCTTGCCGAAAAAATTGAAACTTACGAAGAATATGAGATCGCAAAGTCTCTGGGCTTTACGCTTTTTCAGGGCTTCTTCTTCTGTAAGCCCGTGACCACAAACGCAAAGTGTATCGACACTATGAGATTGAGCAAGCTTCAGCTTATAAGATACATGAACGACCCCGACATAAGCTTCTTTGCGCTGGCGACGGTAATAAAGCGAGATGTTGTCCTTTCCTACCGCCTGCTTAAAATCGTAAATTCGGCATATTACGGCCTCAAATACACTGTTACGGGAATACTTCACGCTTTGACTATTCTTGGACTTGAAGAAATAAAAAAGTGGGTTTCTCTTATAATTATCGGGCAGGTCAAGTCTGAAAAGCCTCCTGAGCTTATACGAACAGCTCTGGTGCGCGGCGTGTTTATGGAAAAGCTGGCCATACATATGAAGAGAAAAATGCAAAGGGAAGAATACTTTATGACCGGCCTTTTCTCTCTTGCAACCGCGATAATGGATACGACCTACGAAATACTCATGAAGGAAACTCACCTGAGCCCCGAAATATGCGAGCCGCTGATTACAGGCGAGGGTGAGAGGGCGGACTTTATCAAGATAATTCAACATATTGAACAGGCCCAGTGGGATGACGCGATAGAAATCGCCAAGAAGTACAATATCGAACAGAAAAAAATCAATCAGTTTTACATTGAATCTATGATTTCGGCCAACAAGCTGTTGTCTTAATATTTGTTTTAGGGAGGCCTTGTTTATGTGGAACAGCCTATTCTCATCGGTAAACCTTCTGGAAAAGGGAGTAAACACCTCGCTGCTTCGAAATGAGGTTATATCCAATAATATTGCAAATGTTGATACGCCCGGCTTCAAAGCCTCAGACGTTAGGTTTGAGGATATAATGGCACAGTCGCTTGGAACAGATACAGGCAGCCTGAAGCTGAGTGTAACAAACGAAAGGCACATATCCGGCATAGGTCACGTAGAAAACGCGGAGGAAGCTGTGGTGGTTAGAGACAGCTCGACCTCTGCGGGCATGGACGAAAACAATGTGAATATTGAGCACGAGATGGTTGAGCTTGCTAAAAATACGATTCAATATTTCACGCTTGTAAGCAAGATGAATTCAGAGTTCAGAAAGCTCAACAGTGCGATAGATGTAAAATAATTCTAAAGGAAGGGGCATAGTATGGGCTTTTTAAGCGGAATGGATATAAGCGCGTCCGGCCTTACGGCGCAGCGTATGCGCATGGATGTAATATCGGACAATCTCGCAAATATTGACACGACCAGAACCGAGGACGGTACGCCATATAAGAGGAAGTACGTTGTTTTTGCCGAGAGGCAGGACAATTTCTCAGAGGTTATGAACGGCAAAGCCGAAGGCAGCTTGATAGGCGGAGTTAATGTTACCGAGATAGGGGAGCTCGATGACGGCTTTAAGCTGGTATATGACCCGACAAATCCAGAGGCCAACGCCGACGGCTATGTAGAGTACCCCAATGTGGACGTGGCGCAGGAGATGGTGGATATGATGTCCGCTTACCGTTCATACGAGGCGAACATTACCGCCTTTAACGCGTATAAGGACATGGCAATGAAGGCTCTGGAGATTGGTACCTGATTTAACTAGTATGAAAGGACTGGGAATATGGCTGGAGTAAGCAACGTTGGCGCTATAAGCAAAGCCCTTAATGAAATAGCCGCAAAACGCCCTGAAGGCTCCGCAGAATCAAGCTTTGCGGATACGCTTTCAGACGCGATTAAAAATTTTGAAAATAGCAATAAGGAAAGCGACATTGCTTCCCTTGATTTATTGACGGGCAATACCGATGAGCTGCATTCTGTTATGATAGCTTCCGAAAAAGCAGAGATTGCGCTGAATCTTACCGTAGCTATCAGAAATAAGGCGGTTGACGCATACAAGGAAAT
>CAYQMY010000283.1:0-675 GCA_964418735.1 uncultured Oscillospiraceae bacterium
AAGCTCGGCGCGAGCCCTGCAAACAGAAGCGTTGCATACAAGATTACGGACTCAATAATTACCGGGATCACACAAATTAACACCGGAACGGCAGCTAACTTTAAGAGCATTAATATGTATCTGCTGGAATACCGCTTGAAGCCTGATAATCCCGATCACGTTGTGCTGACCGGCGGCATGAAGCTTGAAGACGGCTGGATTACCGAATGGGACAGCACAGGGCAGCCGTATCTGCTGCTCCTGTGTGAACACAAAGACAATGAAGACGCTTCGTGGCACCGTATTTGCGTAACCTACACCGAGGCTATAAACGCTTATTACGGAACGTCCGAAATGCTTAATAAGTATGGCAATAAATATACGGCGACGGCCATGGAGCTTTATGGGAAATACACTGATAAATCTAATAACAGTCCGCAGTCAGCTGAAGAGATAGCGAAGTTTAACGAAGCCTTTTCCCCGTTGATTTTTGACTCGGAGGGAAGACGCAACGCAAGCCCAATAAGCTGCTTTTTTACCTCCTTTTATGACAAACCGGCAGATATAAACCTTGAGCTATTCCTGAGATACTTTCCAAACGGCAGCATAGTAATCGATGAGGTTGAATTCAACGCGGTGAAAAACTTGGATAATTGTCCGTTCAAGGGAGACGACAAGGTGCCGGTTCCTATGCAC
>CAYQMY010000283.1:702-2402 GCA_964418735.1 uncultured Oscillospiraceae bacterium
AGGTCCTTTTGGAGTATGCAGGTATTACTCATAAAGACCTAAGCGGTGTCGGTTTTGAAAAAGTTTTATATTTAAAAGCTTACGATGCTTACTATAATTTTACGAGCGATTTTGGGGCGGGTACATTCCATTGCGTTCGCGGCGAAGCGGAAGGCGATACGGTTCGTCTTTACTCAAAATACGGGAGCAGGGGCGGCGCAAAGCTAACTCTTCGCAAACAAGATGGAAGATACATTATAATGTCTTATCAAAAAATTGACTGATAGTTATATACCTCTCAATATGTATATAAAAATGCTTCAGCCTCCGG
The DNA here is from genome assembly GCA_964418735.1 of uncultured Oscillospiraceae bacterium. Lineage (GTDB taxonomy): Bacteria > Bacillota > Clostridia > Oscillospirales > Oscillospiraceae > DUPK01. The sequence continues at coordinate 1,013 of CAYQMY010000283.1, forward strand.
ATTAACTCCGGAGGCTGATTAATTATATCGTATTAATTACTTCGCGATGGCGGCCTTGGACTTCTCAACGAGCGCTGCGAAAGCTGCGCTGTCGTTTATAGCCATCTCGGAAAGCATCTTGCGGTTGATATCGATATTCGCGGTCTTCAGACCGTACATGAAGCGGGAATAGTTCATGCCGAGCGGCTTGACCGCGGCGCTTATTCTCGTGATCCAGAGCTGACGGAAGTCTCTCTTCTTTCTCTTACGTCCGACATAGGCGTAGGTGAGGGACTTCATCATGGCCTGGTTAGCCATTTTATAGTGTTTGGACTTTGCTCCCCAGTATCCGCTGGCGAGACCCAAGATCTTCTTTCTTCTCTTGCGCGTCATCATAGCGCCTTTAACTCTTGCCATGGCAATAGCCTCCTATATAAGTGAGTGTAAGTGTTTGTGGTTTATTTGTAGGGAATCATGCGCTTGATTGCAGACTCGTTTGTGACGTCTGCGTATGCTCCCTGGCGGAGGCCTCTCTTGCGCTTAGTGCCCTTCTTGGTGAGGATGTGTCTCTTGAAAGCGTGGGAACGTTTCACGCGGCCGCTCTTTGTGAGGCTGAATCTCTTCTTTGCGCCGCTGTGTGTCTTGATCTTAGGCATGGTGCGTCTCCTTCCGTAAATTGAATACTATATATAATTAGCCTGGCTATTTGGATACCCTGGGGGACAGAAACATGGTCATATGTCTCCCGTCAAGCTTCGGATCCTTATCGACGGTGGCAATTTCTTCACACTGAGCGGCAAAGCGCTTAAGCAGATCCTCACCGATGTTGGTATGAGTCATTTCTCTGCCGCGGAAGCGCACGGAAACCTTCAAACGATCGCCTTCCTTTAAGAATTTCTGACCGTTTTTCAGCTTGATGTTGAAGTCGTTCAGGCCTATGCCCGGCGACATGCGTATTTCCTTTACTTCCACGATGCGCTGATTCTTTTTTGCTTCCTTTTCCCTCTTGGCCTGCTCAAAGCAATACTTGCCGTAGTCCATAATCTTGCAGACAGGGGGGGTAGCCGCGGGTGCGATTTTTACCAAATCAAGATTTTGTTCATTGGCGATATTAAGCGCCTCTGCTCCAGATACAATGCCGAGCTGAGCTCCGTCATTGCCGACAAGACGCACTTCTTTATCTGTGATTTCCTCGTTGATTTGATGCTCCATGTTACTTATCGAAAACACCTCCAGTTAAAATATGCGGATATTTCCGCAAACAAAAAGCGCGGATGCAATAGCACCCGCGCATAACAAACATGCATCATCAGCCCTTAATAAGGCTGAATAATAACAAAAATGTTAACCTGAACGCATTAAAATGGTCAGGTGAGGACGGGGATGCCGTTCCTGCTTTATTCCAGTAGAA
>CAYQMY010000284.1:0-2390 GCA_964418735.1 uncultured Oscillospiraceae bacterium
ATGGACAGCTCCGGCATTGCGGTAATACTTAAGTCATATAAGCGAATGAGAGAGCTGGGTGGCAGCCTGCTAATACTAAACGCCAGCAAGCAGGCGATGCGCGTTTTGGAGATGTCCGGAATAGGCAAGTTTATAAGTACGGAGGAGATAAAGGCATGAAAACGGTAAATTACATAAAAATCGAAATACCGAGCAAATCCACAAACGAAGGGCTTGCAAGATCAATTGCAGCCTGCTTCGCGGCACAGCTTGACCCGACGCTTGAGGAAATAGGCGATATCAAAACGGCGGTCAGCGAGGCCGTGACAAATTCCATTGTCCACGGCTATCCCGACGAAATAGGGAAAATCAGCTTGAAGGGCAGGATATTCGACGACAATACCCTCGAAATCGTGGTTCAGGACTGGGGACGCGGCATCAGGGATATTGGACAGGCTATGGAGCCGATGTTCACCACCGGCGGAGATGAGCGCTCCGGTATGGGCTTTACGATTATGGAAAGCTTCATGGACAAGCTTAAGGTGAAGTCGATTGAGGGTAAGGGAACGACTGTAACGATGCGGCGCAGGCTCTCGTTCAGGACGGGCATAAAAAGATGAACGGGCCTGATGCAGAGCTCCTTAAAGCTGCCAAAGACGGAGATAAAGAGGCCGCCGAAAAGATAATCATCGAAAATTCGGCGCTGATTTGGAGCATAGTCCGAAGATTTTTCGGGCGGGGAGTGGACAGCGACGATTTGTATCAGCTGGGCTGCATGGGATTTATGAAGGCCATCAAGGGCTTCGACAGCTCCTTTGGGACACAGTTTTCTACATACGCGGTACCAAAAATAACGGGCGAAATAAGGCGTTTTCTTCGCGACGATGGCACTGTTAAGGTCAGCCGAAGCATAAAGGAAAGGGCGCATACAATAAGAAACGCCAGAATAATGCTTGAGCAGAAGCTGGGACGCGATCCGTACTTGTCGGAAATATCAGAAGAAACGGGCTTTACGGTCGAGGAAATCGCCGTAGCTGAAACGGCCACGGCTTCTACCGACTCGCTGCAGCGTGAAATGGGGGAGGACGGGCTTACTCTTGAGGGAGTTCTTACGGACCTCATGCAGGAGGAAAACATGCTTGAGCAGCTGTCGCTAAAGGAAGCGATAGAGGCTCTGCCGCCGCGAGACAAGCAGGTGATACAGCTTAGGTACTTCAGGGGCATGACGCAGGAATCTACCGCCAAGGTTCTTAAGGTTTCGCAGGTGCAGATTTCTAGAATCGAAAGGCACGCGATGGAAATATTGCGAAAATATCTTGCGTAAAATCATTGACAGCGTTACTAAAATATGTAATTATATAGCGGAGAAAGAGTGCGGGTGAAGTGTATGTTTAGTAAAGATAAAAAATTCTTTTCCTATCTGATCAAATGCGTACTACATATGAATCTAAATAGTTTATTCCGTACCGTGAATACTGTTCACAAAATCACTAAAAAAAGCAGATTGACAATTATTATAGACATGGTCTACTGCGGCGTAAAATACGGCGCAGCTTGCCGTGATTACTATCTTTGCGAGTTTTACCTTTTAAGCGGTGAGCAGAGGGAGACCTATGTCACGAGGGCAGTAAACAATAAGATTACAAGCCTTATGAACGATAGGGCGTATTATCACGTGCTAGACAACAAGGACGAATTTTACTCTTATTTTTCGGACCTGATCGGAAGGTCGTGGCTGTCAATTGAAAACAGCTCCTTTGACCAGTTTAAAAAGTTCATGGAAAACAGGGAGGCGGTTGTCACGAAGCCCTCGAACGGCACCTGCGGCTCAGGTGTTGAGATATTGACAAAAGCCGAATTTATGAGCGATAAATTGATGTACAGGTATCTGAAGTTTAAAGACTCCGCAATAATTGAGGACGTAATAAGGCAGCATAAGGACATTGAGGAGCTTTATCCTGGCTCGATTAACACCCTTCGGATAGTCACTATTTTCAGCGGCGGTAAGGCGAACGTTGTTTACGCCTTTATCCGCATCGGAAACAGCGACCGGCCGGTTGACAACATAAACGCCGGCGGAATGTGCGCCCCGATTGATATTGCGACGGGAATTGTAACCCATGACGGCTATGACAAAAACCGGATTACATATATGACGCATCCGAAAACGGGCACACACATTAAGGGCTTCAAGATTCCCATGTGGCAGGAGTCTTTAAGGCTTTGCGAAAAAGCCGCTGAGAGAATACCTCAGATGGGCTACATAGGCTGGGACGTCTCCGTAACTAAGGAGGGGCCGGTGCTTATCGAGGGGAACAATCTTCCCGGGCACGACATATTGCAGCTGCCGCCGCACGTTCCGGAGAGGATTGGCATGCTTCCGAGATTCAAAATGTTTGTAAATGGCCTTT
>CAYQMY010000285.1:0-2367 GCA_964418735.1 uncultured Oscillospiraceae bacterium
CATTATATAATAAAGTATGTATAAAATATAGTATATGCTTTATTAAGAAGAAAAGGAGATTTTTTATGCTGAAAAGAATTACCGCGGTTTGCCTTAGCATCGTGCTTATGCTCGTTATGGCGGTTCCCGCTCTGGCAGCCGGAGAAAGCCTTGACGCGGAGCTTGCACGGGTCACAAAAGCCGTCAAGGAGACTCTCGGAATCGGCGACAGCTATACAAAGTTCGACGGAAATGTTTCCGACAGAAACAGCTACAGAACCTGGAACCTCGACTGGTCAGCTGAGGATGAAACCCTTAGCGTAACTGCAGACACAAACGGTAAGATTTTTTCCTATTATCGCTATAAAAACAGATATGATAAAGATCAGTACGGATACGGCTACTCTCCGGCTTTTCCGAAGGTAAGCAGGTCTGATGCACAGGCAGCAGCAAAGGCCTTTGTCGAGAAGCTGCTAAAGACAGGCGAAACGATAGTATTCGAGGACAATGAAATAATAACATATGAGATTCGCAATTCCTCCACCTACTATTTTTACGGCACAATACTTTTAAACGGCATTAAGTCACCGCTTAGCTTTAATGTAGGAGTTATTGCTGATGGACTGTATATAAACAACTTCAGCAGAAGCGACCTAAACGAGCGCTTTGTTCCCGATATCCCCTCGCCTGTCGCTTCGGTTTCCTCCGAAAAAGCTTCAGCTCTCCTCGCGGGAAACGTTAAAATGAAGCTGCAATATGTGCTTGAGGATGAAAAGAAGCCCGCAGTTTTGCGCTATCTGCCGGTTTACACGGGAAATTACATAGTTAGGGCTGACACGGGCGCAGTTGTAAATCTTGACGAGCTTCAGAATCTTTACTCCACCGCATACGCCAGCGCCAGAGGTATGGGCGGCGCCGAAAAATCGGCAGACTCAAACGGCCTATCCGAGGTAGAGCTCTCAGCCGTCTCCGACCTTGAGGGCGTATTGTCGAAAGAAAAGCTTGACGAAGCCCTGCGCTCAATTAACGGACTGGGACTCGAAAACGGCTATACGCTGCGCTCCGTCAACTATTGGAAGGATAGTGAAAGCGATGTTTTTTGCCGGCTTACCTATACGAAAAAGCTGAGCGAGAATTCTGAAAAGTTAAAAAGCGGTACAACATCCGACGCTGCCTCTTCAAAATACATTGATACCTATCCCCAATACTCCTATAAGTACATAATGGTGGACGCAAAAACGGCGGCTCTGAAATCTATATCCAGCAGCAGCACTTTCGTAAGCGAAGAAGCGCCCGTCTTGAGCGCCTCCCAGCTTGAACAGAAGGCCTTGTTATTTATAAAGACCAACTTCAACGACAAGTATTCTCGTATTGTCCTGAACAAGGAGGACAGCTCCCCCGAAAACGGTCATTTTGTCTTCTCTGAAACTGCAAACGGCATCCCCTTCACCTATAACTATGTTTCCATTTCAGTTGACACCAGTGACGGAACGGTAATGGGTCTGGATATTAACTGGAAGGACGATGTCCAGTTTGCTTCCGCGGAGGGTATCGTGAGTGCCGACGCCGCCCTCGCTGCCTATACCGCGAGCTTCAAGCCGGTGCTGCAGTACGTTTATATTCCAGCCGGAGAGGATCAGGAGGGCTACAAGCTGGTACTCGCCTACAAATTCGAGTCTGAAAAATATGTTTCCGGCGTGGACGCAAAAACAGGCGAGGTTATTGCCCCGGTTTACGATACCAATACGGCTCCCTTATCCTACGACGACCTCGAGGGCTGCTACGGCAAAGCCCAGATAGAGGCCTTGGCAAAATACAAAGTCGGATTTGCGGGTCCGAGCTTCAAGCCCGAAGCTCAGCTTACTCAGAAGGACGCCCTTGTCCTGCTGCTGAGTGCCGTTGGCTACGGCTTTGACATGGAAGAGGATTATTTGTACGAATCCGCCTACAGCTACAAGCTTATCACCCGCAAGGAGAAGGATCCGGGCAAGCTTTTAAACCGAGCAGATTTAATAAAGATACTTGTTGGTGCAACTGAATACGGTCCGGCTGCAGAATTAAAAGGTATATTCAACCCCGGCTTCAGTGATGACGCCCTCATCACCGACGAGTACCGCGGCTATGCCGCAATAGCAAAATCCCTCGGCATCGTAAAGGGCGATGAAGAAAACAAGCTTAATCCCCTCGATTCTGTTTCACGTCAGGACGCGGCGATAATGCTGTATAACTTCATGTCTAGATAATTGCTCCGATCAAACTAATAAAGGCAGCGGATTTTGAGTGCAAAATCCGCTGCCTTTAGACTGTCAGTGAACTCCCTCGCAGGGAATTAAAAATCAATTTTTCCGGGAATTCACTTCTCGGAAAAATACCACAGCCCGCGCAAAT
>CAYQMY010000286.1:0-2364 GCA_964418735.1 uncultured Oscillospiraceae bacterium
AGGTGAAACTCAGTATGCCTAACGCAAAAGTGCTCAGCGAAAAGCAGGCAATTGTTGAAGGTCTCGCCGAAAAACTGCAGAACTCCTGTGCAGGTGTTTTGGTTGATTATTCCGGAACCGATGTGGCCACGGATACTCAGCTCCGCCGCGCAATGCGCGCCGCCGGCGTCGAATACGCCGTCGTAAAGAACACTCTTACCAGATTTGCAGCCAACAAGGTTGGTTTCGAAGGCCTCGATTCTTTCCTCAACGGCCCGACAGCTCTCGCTATCAGCGCTACTGATCCCGTTGCTCCCGCAAAACTGCTCTGCGAATACGCTGCCAAGAAGGACAGCAAGATCAAAATCAAGGTTGGCTTCGTAGAGGGCAAGATTATTTCCGATAAGGAAGTACAGGCCTTGGCAGAACTCCCGTCCAGAGAGGTTCTGGTCGCACAGGTACTTGGCACAATGATCGCTCCCGTTACCGGTCTTGCCACAGTCCTCAACGCAAATATCCGTGGTCTCGCGGTTGCGCTTAACGCGATTGCCGAGAAGAAATCAGCCTAAGATTAAATTACATTTATTATTATTTGGAGGTAACTAAAAATGGCTAGCGAAAAAATCACCGCTCTTATTGATCAGGTTAAAAACCTTACTGTTCTTGAGCTCTCCGAGCTCGTACACGCTCTCGAGGACGAGTTCGGCGTATCCGCCGCAGCTCCCGCCGCTGTAGCAGTAGCCGCTGCTCCTGCAGCCGCCGCAGCAGCTGAAGAGAAGACCGAGTTTGACGTTGTTATGACAAACTTCGGCGCTGAGAAGATCAAGGTTATCAAGGTTGTCCGTGAGATCACCGGTCTTGGACTTGCTGAGGCTAAGGCTCTTGTCGAAGCCATCCCCGCAAAGATCAAGGAAGGCCTGTCCGCTGCTGACGCAGAGGCTCTTAAGGCTAAGCTTGTTGAAGCCGGCGCAACTGTCGAAGTTAAGTAATTAACCGAATAAAAAAGGGGCTGTTTCTAACAGTCCCTTTTTTGCATTTCAGTCAGAATCCGTTCCTTCTGCAAAATCAATAGCCTCAGAGGTATCCAGCATCGTCCCGTAGCCTCTGAACAGGTAATTTTCCTCCCTCCTGCGAAGGTCCTCGTCAGAACCGGGATAATCTACCGAATTTGTTAAGCTGTCCTGCTTTTTAGACTGAGTTTTTTTCTTTGGATTATATCTTTTCACATCGTCATTATCGAAATTAGTCATACCGCTTCCCCCATCATCAATATATAAATCGTTTTCGTCTAATAAACGCTGATTGCAATGATATTATCCTACAAATTTAAACTGTTATTCAAAGCAAACTCAAAGTATTTTAAGTGAGGTTTTGTATTATGGAAAACAGGAAACTATCAACAATAAGAGGCCCCGTTTGCTATTGGATCTCCCGCCATGAAAGCCGAGACGCAAAGTGCATTGTCTTTACTCATGGTGTCACGGCCAATCACTCCATGTTTGAGAAGCAGATCGAGTACTTCTGTCAAAAATATACGGTAATCACATGGGATGTCCCTCTACACGGCCTGTCACGGCCATATTCTGATTTCACATACAAGAACTGTGCGGAGGACCTGCTAAACATTTTAGTGCAGGAAGGCGTCAAAAAGGTCGTACTGGTAGGTATGTCAATGGGCGGATACCCAAGCCAGGAGTTTGCCTTTCGTAATCCAGAAATGGTGGAAGGCTTTGTAGCACTTGACACCACGCCTTTTGGAACGTGCTACTACTCAAATTCAGATTTCTGGTGGCTTAGGAATGTAACTCCGATGGCAAAGCTATATCCCGAAAACATATTGCGAAAAAGCATGGCAAAATCGGTTTCAAAAACCAAGTATTCATATAACAAAATGATGGAAATGCTTAAGCCTTTTACAAAAGCACAGATAATTGAACAAATGGATGCGGCATACGGGGTGTTTACAAAGGAAAACAAGGATGTGAGCTTCGCCTTTCCTGTACTAATTTTGCTTGGCGAATATGACAAAACCGGAAAAGTAAAGCAATACTGCGAGGCTTGGGCAGCAAAAGAGGGCTACCCGCTTCACATTATAAAAAATGCGGCCCACTTTTCAAACGGAGACAATCCGGAGCAGGTAAATTCTGAAATACAGGCGTTCATAGAATCGCTTACCCACTCCCCAGCCCACGCCTAGCTATAAGCAGAATTGCAAAAAACTTGTACGAAAAATTAATAGTACCCCCTTGCTTTTACAAAGTGATTATGCTATTATACAAAAGTACCTCGCGGAAGGCCCGTTTGTGAGCCTCTCGCGGGATATATTAAGCCTGGGGGTATAGCTCAGCTGGGAGAGCGCTTGAATGGCATTCAAGAGGTCAGCGG
>CAYQMY010000287.1:0-2341 GCA_964418735.1 uncultured Oscillospiraceae bacterium
ACTTACGAGGACAAAGAAGCAAAGGCTTCTGATTCCGGTAATAGTATTGCAGACAGTTGCGGCAAACCTCGGCAGTATGCTCACGCCGCTCGGAAACCCTCAGAACCTGTACTTATATTCTGTTTCGAATATGAAACTCATTGAGTTTCTTGGCGTTATGGCGGTTCCGACTTTGATTTCGTTCATTCTGCTTTTCGCCGCAAGCTTTTTAGTAAAGGCTGAGAAAATTGAGCCCGTTTCGGAAAGCAAAAATGAGAATGTCAAAAATATAAAAGCCCTTCCATGGATTTTGCTGTTTATCGTGAGCCTGCTTTCGGTGCTGCGAATAATTCCTTACGGCGTGGCGCTTGCGGCGGTTATCATAGGTGTGTTAATCCTTGACCGTGATTTGCTTTTTCGCGCAGACTACGGACTGCTTTTTACCTTTGCGTTCTTGTTTATTTTTATAGGAAACATAAAGAGCGTGCCGGAAGTCAGCGCCGCACTTTCCGCATTGGTCGGCGGGCGGGAGCTGACTGTCGGGATTCTGCTAAGTCAGGTTATCAGCAACGTGCCCGCAGCAATGCTTTTGTCGAAGTTCACAACAAATTATTCTGAGCTGTTGATAGGCGTGAACCTCGGCGGTCTCGGCACACTGATCGCGTCTATGGCCAGCGTAATTTCGTACAAGCTCTACGCGTCTACAGAAGGCGCGCAGAAGGGCAGGTATCTCGCGGTATTCACAGCGGTTAACCTGTTGTTTCTCGCCGTCATATGGGTAGCAATTGCACTGCTTACATAAGCGATATTTTTTGTTAGGAGAATAAGCATGATTATTGATTTTAAAAAGATGGATGAATCGGTATTTAAGAATTTTCGCGGAGGCGAAAAGGAGCTTGCAGCCAGAATGTTCACCGATGATAACGGAAAAATAATGTATGGCGTTTTAAAGCCCGGAGCATCTATAGGCCTGCATACTCACGAAACGAGCAGCGAGATTGTTTATATTCTCAGCGGTCAGGGCAAAGCGCTCTATGATGATACTACGGAAGAAATTGCCGCCGGCATGTGTCACTATTGCCCGAAGGGTCATGCGCATAGCCTAATCAACGACAGCGAAGAGGACCTTGTGTTCTTTGCGGTCATTCCGGAGCAGTAGGTCGAAAAATATCTTGGCCATTTTTTAAGTGCGCCCAAAAGTGCGCCTAATCTACAGGCTTTTCTGATTGCGGTCAAGCTCTTTAGAGCGGATTGTTATGATGAGTTCCTCTATAGCCGAAACGAATGCTACGCCGCAGATGATTCCACATGCAATACTAATGCCGAGCAGACGGAACAGGACGGGAAACGTGAAGATAAGCGCGCCGACTGCCTTGTTAAGTACAGTGTGCAGCGCCGAAAATGTGCGATATTTATGATAACCGACACCGTAGGCAGACAGACGCACAATGGCGATGATGCCTGCCCAAATCAGCACCCAAAAGGGAACCACAGCGCTTCTTACGACCGCGAATCCGGCGCAGAGGATAAACACAAAATCCGCTATACTGTCGAGCTTCGCCCCAGCATCGCTCTGCTGATTCAGCTTTCTGGCCACGGGGCCGTCGAGAATATCGCTGACACCTCCGCATACATACCACGCCCAAAATAGCGTTGAGAACGGCTTTGCCCACAGAAGAAGCACTGCAAAGACAAACCGAGAGGCCGTTATTATATTCGCCAAATGCTTGATCTTTGCCGCCTCATTACGTAAAAACACCCGCAAACAATGCGTTTGCAGGTGTTTTATATTGGTCGGGGCGACAAGATTCGAACTTGCGGCCCCCTGCTCCCAAAGCAGGTGCGCTACCAAACTGCGCTACGCCCCGACAGCCGAAAAGTATTATACATGAAAAATAACAAAGGCGCAATACATTTTTGCTTTGCGGTTTATTTTTATTTATGCTAGAATAACCGCAGGCAGTTATTCTAGCCCCACCAATCGGCAACGCCGGATTAAATCAGTGGTTACTTAGAATATCTATTAATTCAGTGAATACCAGGTGATTTTGATGAGAATGAGAAAAAAGAAAAACCTTTTGCCCCGAATGGAGGGCTGCGCCTGCGTCCACATCAAAACCCCCGAAAATTACAGGGGTAGTTGGTCAGGGCTTTTACCCGACAGCGGAGAGGTATATTTGGAGCTTGGCTGCGGAAAAGGACGCTTCACGGCTGGCACTGCCGAAAGTAATCCCGAAAAGCTTATTATCGCCATTGAGAAGGTGCCAGACGCTCTTATCATCGCGATGGAGAGAGCTGTGAAGGCCGGCCTGAAAAACGTACACTTTGTTTCCGCCGACGCCGCGCTACTCACTGAATATTT
>CAYQMY010000288.1:0-2337 GCA_964418735.1 uncultured Oscillospiraceae bacterium
CATCACCCCGATCGCTATCGAGAAGGGCCTCCGCTTCGCTATCCGCGAGGGCGGCAGAACAGTCGGCTCCGGCGTTGTTATCGACGTTCTCTAATAGTCTGTAAATTATTTAAAAAAACGCGTCTGTAAAAGGACGCGTTTTTTGTTTTAGGCAACACCACAGATTTCTAAGCACGCTTGCATATATTCCGCCAAATCGTCCAAAAATGCTCGTTAATACACAAAGTATTCGCTGTGCTTTTTGCCGATTTGACATAAAATCTGACTGCGCAATCCCGCACTTAGAACTCGGCGGTGCTGCCTTTATGCAATTTTAACGCAAATAATATGAAAACTATGCAAAACTTTTTGTATGATTGCTTGCTAAAAAATTAAAAAGTGGTATAATAAATTAGAGAAAGTATGCGCAAAAAACTTATTGTTTTTTGGAAAGGAGGTATCTCGTGTTTAGTATTGGAGATAAAATAGCTCATCCTATGCATGGTGCCGGTATTATAGACGGAATAGACGAAAAGAAGATCAACGGTATAACAAGGGAGTACTATATACTTAAGATGCCGGTTGGCGGAATGGTTGTCATGATTCCGGTCGAAAATTGCATTGAGATTGGTGTGCGTCCTATAATAGACGAACAGCAAGCTGACGATATAATAGAGTCTATTGCAGCTATCGAGATAGATATGTCGCAGAACTGGAACAGGCGTTATCGTGAAAATATGCTAAGAATTAAGAGCGGGGACCTGGTTGAAGTCGCAAGAGTGGTTAAGGGGCTTATGGCGCGGGATGCCGAACGCGGGCTTTCTACCGGTGAACGCAAGATGCTCAGAAGCGCGAAGCAGATTTTGATTTCCGAGATAGTTCTCTCCAAGCATTCCACCTATGAGGAGATAGAAGAACAGATTAATGCGGTAATGCTCTAAGGGCTTATAGGACTTCTCGTAGGCTTTATAATTAGCGTAATAAGGGGCTGTTTTTACAGCTCCTGTATAGTTTAGAGGAAAAATAGATTTCGGAGGCTTCGGCTATGGCGGCTTTATTTTCGAAATTATTTAAATCATCGAAGCCTTCGCGGCCACTTTGCAGCGCGGTAATTGTTGCCGCAGGCAGCGGTGTTCGCATGAACGGCATTAATAAGCTGTTTTCAGACCTTGACGGAAAGCCCGTGATTGTTCATACTCTAACGGCGTTTGAAAATAGCCAGGTTATCGACGAGATAATAATTGTCTCGAAAACCGAGGAGATATTTGAAATCAGTGAGCTTGTAAAGGAATACGGCTTTAAAAAGGTAAGCAAGGTAATTCGAGGGGGAGACAGACGGCAGGACTCGGTGCTGGCGGGTCTCATGGAGCTTTCTTCAAGCTCTGAGCTTGCTGCCATACACGACGGGGCACGGCCGCTGGTTACCGAGAAGGTAATAGCGGCAGCAATAAATGCCGCGCTGGAGCATAACGCCGCAGCTCCGGCGGTTCCGGTTAAGGACACCGTAAAGGTAGTAAAACAGGGAATTATTCAAAGTACCCCCACAAGGTCAGAGCTTTATGCGGTACAGACGCCGCAGGTTTTTAAAACGGACATTATAAAAGCCGCGCTCACGGATGCAAATAACGCAAAAGTTGAGCTTACGGACGACTGCATGGCTATAGAAAGGCTCGGACTCACGGTTAAAATAACCGAGGGCGACTATGAAAATATTAAGATTACGACGCCGACGGATTTGGTTATCGCCGAGGCGATAATCAGGGAAAGAGGCGTGAGCGAAAAGTGAGAATAGGACAGGGCTACGACGTTCATCGCTTTTTAGAGGGCAGGGAGCTAATTCTCGGAGGAGTAAGCATACCTCATCAAATGGGGCTGGACGGGCATTCCGATGCCGACGTTGCAGTTCATGCGCTTATGGACGCCCTTCTGGGTGCAGCGGCTCTCGGGGATATCGGACTGCATTTTCCGCCCGGAGACCCAGAATACAAGGGCATAAGCAGCCTTAGGCTTCTCGGCAAGGTCAAGGAGCTTCTCGAAAAAAGCGGCTATAAAATCGGAAACGCGGACATTACCATTGTCGCGCAGCAGCCAAAAATGCTGCCATATATCCCCGCGATGCGCGCAAATATAGCGCAGGTGCTCAGCACCGACATCAAAAATATAAGTATTAAAGCAACGACGGAGGAGGGGCTGGGATTTACCGGCGCCTGTCTTGGAATAGCGGCACACGCTGTTGTTCTTATTGAAGAAAATGAGTAACCACAAATTTAATCGGCTGGTCGGCATCTGATCGGATAAATTTCCGCCAGTTCGCCCAAAAAGCCTCGTTAATACACAAAGTATTGCCTGCGTTTTTTG
>CAYQMY010000289.1:0-2332 GCA_964418735.1 uncultured Oscillospiraceae bacterium
TCAGAATAGATATGCTAGTTCATCAAAAGGGACTTGCGGAGAGCCGTGAAAGAGCAAGAGCGGAAATAATGAGCGGCAAGGTATTCGTAAACGGTCAGCGTGTGGACAAGCCGGGCACCTCAGTCGATGAGGAGAGCGAAATTGAGCTTCGGGGCACCTCGCTTGAATTTGTAAGCCGCGGCGGGCTAAAGCTTCAAAAGGCGCTTAAGCATTTCGGCGTAAATCCCGAAGGCAAGGTGTGTATAGACTGCGGAGCCTCGACAGGGGGCTTTACCGACTGCCTTTTAAAGGGCGGAGCGGTTAAGGTTTACGCGGTAGACGTCGGGTACGGGCAGCTCGCTTGGACGATAAGAAACGACCCGCGGGTCGTCACCATGGAGCGTACAAATATCAGATATGTCACAAGGGAACAGATACCCGAGCCGATTGACCTTGCGGTAATCGATGTATCGTTTATTTCTCTTAAAATAGTATTTCCTGCGGTTCGGCAGCTGCTGAAGCCGGAGGGCGAGGTTGTCTGCCTCATCAAACCGCAGTTTGAAGCGGGGAAGGACAAGGTCGGCAAAAAGGGCGTAGTTCGGGATAAGGCAGTACACGCCGAGGTGCTTGAAAGCTTCCTCACTTATGCCGCCGGAAACGGCTTCACCGTTAAAGGCCTGACCTATTCGCCGATAAAGGGCCCTGAAGGGAACATAGAGTATTTAGGTCATCTTGGCGGCGGTAACTCTGAAAAACCAGACATTGCGTCAATAGTTGAGGCGTCTCACGGGGAACTTGATACGGAGAAGGGGAAGGCAGATTGAAGAATATTGTGCTTTGCACGAACCCGCGCAGGGATGCGGATTTTTTCTATACCCGCTCTATCAGAGAGCTTGTAGAGGAAATGGGCATTAAGCTAAAAATCGCGCTTCTTTTTTGTGATAACGCGACCGCTGTGCCGGAGGATATTGTCTTTGTTCCGCTGAAAGAAGCGCTAATCGGCGCTGAGCTTCTTATTTGCCTTGGCGGCGACGGTACGATACTACACGCCGCAAAGTCAGCGGCTGAGAATAATGTGCCTGTTCTTGGAATAAACGTCGGGCGCATGGGATTTTTGGCGGATCTCGAGGCTTTGGAATACCGGAAGGTCACAGACGCAATTAACGGCGAAGGCTGCCTCGACCAGAGAATGATGCTTCACGCCGAGGTGGAGCGCGGCGGAAAAACGATTTTCAGCGATTTCGCGCTCAACGATGCGGTGGTTGCAAAGGGAAACGTCGGAAGAATAATAGACCTCGCCGTATACTGTGAGGATAAGCAGATTTCCGTTTTCTCCGGCGACGGGCTGATACTCGCGACTCCGACAGGCTCAACTGCCTACTCAATGTCGGCCGGAGGGCCAATAGTCGAGCCGTCTGCGGACAACCTTGTTCTGACGCCGATCTGCGCCCACGATTTAAAGGCGAAATCCTTTGTATTATCCAGCGAATCGGAAGTGACTATAAAAATCTGGCCGCTTTATGGAAAAACCGTGTTTCTGTCACTGGACGGCGCGGAATCTATGGAGCTTTCGGACGGAGACATTATAAAGATTTCCAAATCCGAATATAAGACTAAGCTTGTTCGGGTGCTGAACAGGAGCTTTTACGAAATTGTCAATCAAAAGCTCAGCAGCTGCGATCAAATCTGAAGGGAGTTCAAGTTTGAAATTTGTTTCAAACTTTCATTGATATAAGTGCGTTTTTCTCGCAGCTTACGCAGCAACCGAAAAACCTGCACATTATGACCATTCCTTTTTGTGGTCGTTTTGTTGCATGCAATGCGAAAGGAATGGTCATAAAAATGAAGGCATCCAGACAGGATACAATATTAAAAATAATTGAAACAAATGAGATAGAAAACCAGTTTCAGCTGATAGAAGCGCTAAAACAAAGCGGCTATAACAGCACACAGGCTACGGTGTCTCGTGATATCCGTGAGCTGAGGCTTGTTAAGGAGCTGTCTCAGGGCGGACGTTACCGCTATGTGGCTCCGGCAAAAAGCGAAATTTCAAACAGCAGCTCACGCCTTAAAACAATACTTAAGGAGTGCCTGACTTCCACCGAATACGCGCAGAATATAGTTGTTATAAAAACGCTGCCCGGGCTTGCTTCGGCGGCCTGCTCTGCCATAGACGGAATGCAGATAAAGAACCTTGTCGGTACGCTGGCTGGGGACGATACCGCTTTTCTCGCGATGAAGGACACTGACAGCGCAAAGCAGTTCTGCGAAGAAATACACGCGATAATATAATTATACGGGGGAGTTGCGGGCATGCTTACGATACTGCATATAGAAAATATAGCCGTAATTG
>CAYQMY010000290.1:0-2326 GCA_964418735.1 uncultured Oscillospiraceae bacterium
CCCGGTCGCGCACGATTTGCGCGGGCTGTGGTATTTTTCCGGGAAGTGAATTCCCTGAAAAATAGATTTAAATTACCCTGCGAGGGATTTATTAGCAAAAAAAAGGAACCGCCGGATTCAGATAATTCTGAATCCGGCGGCTTTTTTATTTTTCATTTTTCCATGCGTTCAAATGCGTTTTTGTAGCCCTCCGTGCCGTATTGCAGGCAGCGGTTTACACGGGATATCGTGGCGGTGGACGCTCCGGTTTTTTCCGCGATATGGCTGAAGGTGGCACCGTCACGAAGCAGCTTTGCGACCTCAAGCCTCTGAGAGAAGGTCTTAATCTCGTTTATGGTGCATATGTCCTCGAAGAAGCGATAGCAGTCCTCGAGGTTTTCAAGAGTCAAAATTGCCCTGAAAAGCTCGTCTGTTTCGTTATTTTGGATTTTGCTTTCGTACATGGCGGCACCTCCTAAGTATATAGTTATGCTAACGCTTTAGCGCGATAAAGTCAAGAGGTTTTTGATTAAGATTCCCATGCGATGTTTCGCATGGGAAAAACTCTACTCCTTATGTATGGTATCGCGGTTCGATATTCTCCCAAGCACGCCGTAAATACCGTTTATTGCGTCCACGGAAAAGGCAGAGGATAATTGCGTTGAGCGTGTAATTTCCAGAAGTTCCTCAATAAGCTTATTTTGGAGGGTAAGCATAAACTCAAGCTTATCCAGACGGCAGCTTAAATAAGTAAGAATTTGATCGTCCATCAGATACTCCTTTACAAATTAACAAAAATAAAAGTTTTCGTTTTATTTTATGCAAAGGATTACATAAAGGCGTTACGCAGAAAATGTATTTATTTTTGATTCGCACAATTTTCAGCATATAGTCACATCACAGTGGGTTATGAATATACTGTGTTTATATAGGGCAAAACCGTACAATTCACGGCTTAAGCCTTAAGCACGCGCTTGCTTGTGGATTTTCCGCCAAATCGTTCAAAAATGCTCGGCAATACACAAAGTATTACCTGCGCTTTTTAAACAATTTGACAAAAAATCTAACTACGCAATCGCGCGCTTAGAAATGTATGGTTTTGCCCCAAATTTCTAGGGAGGTAACGCTTGTGTGTTCTATATGCGGAATCGTTGATTTTGACGACAGGGAGAGGGTTTCTCCCTCGCTTGCGCAGGAAATGAGCGCGGCAATGTCAAATCGCGGCCCCGATCAAAGCGGTGCGTTTGCCGAGGGGCCTGTTGCCTTTCACCATAACCGCCTTGCGGTAATAGACGTAGAAAACGGACGGCAGCCGATGACGAGGTCGTTTAAGGGGCGGGAATATACGATAGTTTACAACGGTGAGCTATATAACACGCCGGAGCTTACCGAGGAGCTCTCTCGTTTCGGAGTTACTTTTACAACGAGGTGCGATACGGAGGTTGTGCTTTACTCCTACATAGTTTTTGGGGAGTCATGCGCGGAAAAGCTCAACGGAATTTTTGCCTTTGCGGTTTATGACAAGGAAAATGATTCTGTTTTCCTTGCCCGTGACCGAATGGGGGTAAAGCCGCTTTTCTATTCTTTCGCAGGAAGCACGCTGCTTTTTGCCTCGGAAATCAAGGCACTGCTTCGGCACCCCGAGGTGAAGCCGAAGCTTGATATACAGGGGCTTTGGCAGCTTGTCTTTTTATCTCCGGTTAGGCTTACGGGTACGGGCGTGTTTAGGGATATCTCAGAGCTTGAACCCGGCTGCATTGCAACATACAGCAGAGCAGGCCTTCAAATTAAAAAGTACTGGGAGCTCCGTGCTGAGAGGTTTACCGACACAAGGGAAGAGGCAATAGAGAAGACAAGGTGGCTCGTTTCGGACGCGATTCGCCGCCAGCTTGTTTCAGACGTTCCGCTCTGTACGCTGCTATCCGGCGGGCTGGACTCCTCGATAATCTCCGCCGTATCGGCAGAGGATTATGCGCAGCGCGGGATGCGGCTTTCCACTTACTCCTTCGAATATGAGGGAAACCGCGACAGCTTCAAGGCTTCGCTTTTTCAGCCGCAGGGAGACGATGAATACGCAGCAGCCATGGCGGAGTTTATTGGCGCCGACCATGAGATAATTACGGTGCCGACGGAGAAGGTAGTCAGCAAGCTGCTTGACGCGACGCTTTCAAGGGATATGCCCGGTCAATCGGATATCGATTCCTCGCTTTTATACTTCTGCGAGGTGATAAAAAAGCGGCATACGGTCGCAATTTCAGGCGAGTGCGCGGACGAGGTTTTCGGCGGTTATCCCTGGTTTTACCGAAAAGAAATGCTCGAGAATCCATTTTATCCATGGATTCACGAG
>CAYQMY010000291.1:0-2321 GCA_964418735.1 uncultured Oscillospiraceae bacterium
CGGCGTCGTAACAGCCACTGTTAACGGGAAGAAGGAGCTTGTCTCCGTTAAAATCCAGCCCGACGCGGTTGACGCCGAGGATGTCGAAATGCTGGAGGACCTTATCGTCGCTGCGGTTAATGAGGCTGTACGCAAGGCAGAAAGCTCCATGAATCAGGGAATGTCAAAGTTAACAGGCGGCTTAAACCTGCCGTTCTAAATTTAATACCGAATATTTGAAGCGCCTTATGCTCCAACATGAGGTGCTTCTTTATAGTTTTGCATCAATGCGTGTTTACATTGTTTGCTTGATTAACAGATTCCTATGTGCTAGTCTATCAGCGGATTAATTGTCAGGAGGACTCGGATGAACGAAAGAAGCAGACGCCGAAGGCGCAGGCAAATTCGGCATACAATTAATATTACAGCCTTTGTTATTATTATAGCGGCGGTGTTCATAGCTGGAAGGGCTATTTTGAAGCACGCAAAAACGCCGTCACCGACGCCGACGTCCGCAGCGACGCCGTCACCGACGCCGTCAGACCAATATGCAAACTTTACGGCGCTTACAAAGACGCAGAGCGACGTTTATAATGGCAAGCTTATCCTTGTAAACGGCAAAAATCCTTATAAATCCACCGAAGCGGAGAAGCTGGTGGGCATTTATGAAAACAAGAAGAGCAGCTACAAGGTGTCGGATACCACCGATACCATGTCGAAGGACATTGTAGCTCCGCTTAATTCTATGCTGGACGCATTCTATGCAAAAACAGGGAACGACGATGTAACCATACTTTGCGGTTTCCGCAGTGTCGAGCTTCAGCAGAAGCTGTTTGACAGAGAGGTTGCCGAAAAGGGAGAGACGGAGGCGGCTCGCTGGGTTGCCCGACCCGGTACGAGCGAGCACCATACAGGGCTTGCCTGTGACTTCGGCGTATATACCGACAGCGGAGAATTCTCATATTTTGAAGGTAAGGGCGACTTCGCATGGATAAGCCAGAACTGCCATAAATATGGGTTTGTCGTGCGCTATCAAACCGAAAAAAAGAATATTACCTTAATTAACGACGAGTCGTGGCACTTCCGCTATGTCGGCATTCCCCATGCAACTGAGATGACCAAAAGGGGAATGTGTCTTGAGGAGTATATGGAATATTTGCGTACATACACCTATAAAAATCCGCTTGTTATTAACACGGAGGACGGGAGCAAATACGAAACTTACTTCTGCGAGGGCCTCACCGTATATGTTCCGAAAAACGGCAGCTATGAAATTTCCGGCAACAACTACGACGGTTTTATAGTAACTGTCAAAGTTGCGTAAAAATTTAAAAAATCAAAGATGGGGTGTAGATAAAAGTGGAAAACAAAGAACTGGAAAAGCTCAGCAGGGAAGAGCTGCTAAAGCTTATTGAAATCTATTCTAAGAACTGGCTGGCGATGGACGGCGTATGGTTTCAGTCAATAGAACAGAAGTATGGCATGGAAGAGGCCATGGAGCATGATAAAAACGTTTGGAGAAGCTTTTCGGTCATAGAAGCAAAGCGTATTAAGGAATTTCTGAATTTGCCTGAAAGAGCGGGGATAGAGGGCCTTAAGCGTGCTCTAGGTATTCGCTTGTACGCCAATATAAATAATGATGAGATAATTATAAAAGACAACACGCTTTTATACAGGACTCTGGATTGCAGGGTGCAAAACGCGAGAAAGCGAAAGGGTTTGGAATTTCATCCCTGCAAATCTGTCGGCATAATTGAGTACAGCGGCTTCGCAAAAACGATAGACGACAGATTTGAGTGCGAAGCGCTCAGCTGCTATCCGGATGTAACCGACAACACCTGCAACTGTTCTTGGAAGTTTACTCTTAAGGATTGATTTGCTCAATAACTGAAAACAGGGCTGATGAGTCATACTTCCGCAGCCTGAGCTTGTCGAAAAAGTGTTTTCGACAAGCTTCTAGGGGGAATCCAATTCCCCCTAGATACGCGGCAAATGCCGCGATACCCCCGGTCGCGCACGATTTGCGCGGGCGGTGGTATTTTTCCGAGAAATGAATTCCCGGAAAAATGATTTCTATTTCCCTGCGAGGGAGTTTGTCTACAGACTGGGGCTGCGGAGTAATACTTCCGCAGCCTTTTTATTTTTGACATACCAAAGTTTAGTATACAAAACTCAAATTTTGGTAATAAGTTGTTGACAAACGAATATAAAGGAATTAGAATATTTATTGCAAATGCGATTCATTTGCATTTGCAATAAAAAGGTTAGGTGATAAAAATGATTCTCAGAAAATTTAAGAAGCTTATATATCTGGCGCTCTCTTTGTGCCTGATTTTTATGAC
>CAYQMY010000292.1:0-2290 GCA_964418735.1 uncultured Oscillospiraceae bacterium
CCCACTGCTTATTTCCGACGCTAAAGCTAACGTCGTCAAGTATTGTTAAGGTTCCGTATTTCACGGAAAGATTTCTGATTTCAAGCATCGTCATCTCCCCTTCCTTGACGAATAGAAGATATAAACGAAAGTTATAGATCCGACAAAGGACGTAACGACGCCGATTGGAAGTTCAACGGGGTTCAATACGACTCGGCTTAGAAGGTCGGCAAGCATAAGGAAAACAGCCCCAGAGAAGATTGAAGCGGGGAGCAGCCGCTTATGGTTCGGGCCCGTTACCATTCTCGTCATGTGCGGAATTACAAGACCGACAAAGCTTATCGTGCCTCCTATAGAGACTGAAACGCCAATAAGCGCCGCGACCGCAATCATTACAACCAGCTTTACACGTTTTACGTTTACGCCGACGTTTCTCGCGTTATCCTCACCTATAGCAAATGCGTTGAGCTCCCTCGAAAAGGACAGTATTATGGCGCTGCATAAAACAAAAGCGACAAGAAGCGTAAGCGCATTAGTATAGCTTGTTCCCGAAAGAGAGCCCATAGTCCAGAACATGATGGACTTTATATGCTCTCCGGCAAAGGTGATGATAAGGCTCACAATGCTGTGCGCAAACATATTGAATACCACTCCGATAAGAATTATCGTGTTTGTAGAAAGAGAATAGTCGAGTCTGTAGGCAAGAGCGAGTATTAAGATAAGCGAGAAAAAGGCGAAAACTATAGCCATCAGCATAGGGCCTGCTCCCTCAAATCCGGGAATTGCTATCCCGAATGCGATGGCGAGAACAGCCCCGATAGACGCGCCCGAGGTAACGCCAAGCGTTGAGCCATCTGCAAGCGGGTTTCGAAGCAGCCCCTGCATCGCGGCTCCGCATATGGAAAGCCCCGCACCAATAAGAGCGACGCAAATCACCCTCGGTAGTCTCACAAACATTATTATGGACTTCGACATGCTCTCCGGTATCGAAAGCCCGAGCAGCGAATTCACTATGACTGTCACCGTGTCCTTTATCGGCACGCTCACGCTGCCCGCGCATACGCAAAACAGAAATACCGCCAGCGTAACAAGCGAGAACACGATATACATTGCTGGTTTAAAGCCTTCTCTTCTCTTCATATCCTCTTCCTAAAACAAGGGGCGGGAGTAAGTGCCCGCCCCTGTGTGTTTTATTTTCACCCTTATTTGCCGTAAACAAAGTTATAAATTGCTTTGGCTGCATCCGTAAGCCTGGGGCCGGGTCTTGAGAGCAGGTTAGAATCGACATGCAGGACCTTGCCGTTTTTAACCGCGCTTATATCCTTCCACGCGGCACGGCTGACGATTTCTGCCGCGAGGTCGCTGTCTTGACCCTTGCCCATGGAGATGGTAAGAATATAGTCTGGATTGCGGGTTAGAACCTGATCCTCCGAAACCTTAGCCCAGCCGGTAACGTCGGCGAAGATATTGGTGAGGCCGAGCATGGTTGCTATCTCGTCCATAAAGGTTCCCTTGCCAGCCGAATAGAGTCCGCTCTTAAGAGGCATAACCTCAAAATAGATCTTCTTGCCGGAGCTTTCCTTGACCTTGGCCTTGAGCTCAGAGAACGAGGCCTTCATGTCGGAGATTAGCTTTGATGCCGCCTCGTTTTTGCCGACTACCGCGCCTATCATCGTAATCGCTGTGTAAACACCCTCGATGGTGGTGGCCTTGCTGGCAACTACCTTGATTCCCGCGCTTTCGAGAGCCTTAATCTGATCGTTGGTCTGAGCCACTACGTTCATAATGACGACCTGCGGCTTGAGCGCGATTATCTGTTCAATATTTGTGTCCTTACCGGACTGCAGGGAAGGCAGCTTCTTGACATCCTCCGGATAGTCGCAGTATTCTCCGCGTCCCACTAGAGTGCTTTCCGCTCCGATAGCGTAGATGATTTCGCAGTCCGCCGCGGTCAGCGCGACCACCTTTGTCGCCGGAGCGCTGAGGATTACCTCCCTGTCCATCATATCCTTGATTTTCACTTCGGTGCTGGCCTTTGCCGTCGGACTCGGGGTTGCAGCGGGAGTGCTGCCGCAGCCTGCAAGCAGAGACGCGACGAGGACTAAGACGAGTAGTAATGCCGTGATTTTGGTTTTCTTCATAAAAAATCCCTCCAATTTAAATATAATGAATAGTCTGAGGGAAAAACAAAAAATTCCCTCTCCGAAAAGAGGGAACAATAATTTCCGCACAAATAAGCGCGAGCAGCAGTTCATTGTTCTCAGCCCCAGGAGATTATTGTGTTATCAGGTCTCCCGACTTAGCTTCATCC
>CAYQMY010000293.1:0-2265 GCA_964418735.1 uncultured Oscillospiraceae bacterium
TCTACACCAGAAAACAACCTCCGTCAACTGTTTAGCCCTGTTCGGAGAGAATGGAAACGAAATGAAAACTGTAATTGGAACTTCAATGCTGCTTTTAATGCTTGTTTTCTGTCTGCCGCTCCTTTTCATACCCTCACGAGGAGCGGATTTGCCGGTCTCCCCCGCGCCAGCTCCGGTCTCGGCAGCATCGCCTCAGGTTACCCCCTCGCCTTCTCCATCCCCCGCACCGTCTATAGACCAAACTTCAAAAATAAATTTTTCCCGAAACGGGAGGGTCGAAACCATCTCAATGTTTGATTACCTTGTCGGAGTCGTCGCGGCTGAAATGCCAGCGTCCTTTAACATGGAAGCCCTTAAGGCGCAGGCCGTCGCCGCGCGAACCTACGCGATATACGAAATACGAAGAGGTAAGCACAGCGGCTTTGACCTCTGCGACGACATCGGCTGCTGCTCCGCCTTTGCCGATTCCGACGAGCTGCACTCCAAATGGGGCGACAGCTACAATACCTATCTTGGTAAGATAACCGAAGCGGTCAAGGGCAGCGATGGGCTTTACCTCACCTGGGAAAACGAGCCGATACTCGCGGCCTTCCACGCCGCGTCCTACGGCAGCACGGAATCGAGCGAGAACGTATGGTCCTCCGCCCTCCCCTATCTAATCTCAGCGAGCACTCCCGAGACGCCTGAAAAAGTGACAAATCTCTTTTCCACGGTCACGGTTTCAAAAAACAATTTCAAGGAAACTGTTCTTGCCAAGTTCCCTGATGCCGTGTTCGGCCCCGATCCGAAGCAGTGGATTTCGCTGATCTGCTGCTCAAAAAGCGGACGTGTCACCTCTCTGCGTGTCGGTGGAGTCAAAACGACGGGAGCCCAGCTTCGGCTCTTGTTTGGCTTGCGCTCAGCGGCCTTTACATACGAGGTAGAAAATGACGCCATAGTGTTCAAGGTCAGCGGCTACGGCCACGGTGTAGGTATGAGCCAGTACGGAGCGAACATAATGGCGGGAAGCGGACTTAAGTTTGACAAAATTCTCGAGAATTATTATAAAGGAGTACAGATATCCTCATTT
Source organism: uncultured Oscillospiraceae bacterium (assembly GCA_964418735.1). Classification (GTDB taxonomy): domain Bacteria; phylum Bacillota; class Clostridia; order Oscillospirales; family Oscillospiraceae; genus DUPK01. Next base: position 1,070 of record CAYQMY010000293.1, read on the forward strand.
TCAGGCAATTTTAATACTTGAAATATAACCGATTTTACTATAAAATAACTTTCGGGTCGCGATTATGCCACCGGGAAGGATATTATCAGTATGGACTATATGGCTGAATCATTAAAGCTGCACTATAAATGGGCCGGAAAGCAGGACATCTGCCCCAAAATGAATTTGACCACGAGGGAGGATCTCTCTCTCGCTTATACGCCGGGCGTTGCCGCCCCCTGTCTTGAAATCCAGAAGGACGTTTCAAAAAGCTATGAGCTAACTGGCAGGCACAACCTTGTCGCAGTCGTGACCGACGGCACGGCAGTTCTCGGACTTGGCGACATCGGCCCGGAGGCCGGAATGCCCGTTATGGAGGGTAAGTGCGTCCTTTTCAAGACCTTCGGAAACGTTGACGCCATACCGCTTTGCATACGTTCGAAGGATGTGGACGATATTGTAAATACCGTCGCTCTGCTCGCCGGCAGCTTTGGCGGCATCAACCTCGAGGACATCAGCGCGCCGCGCTGCTTTGAGATTGAGCGCAGGCTCAAGGAGCGCTGCGACATTCCAGTTTTCCACGACGACCAGCACGGCACAGCCGTAGTCGTACTCGCGGCGCTTATGAATGCGCTTAAGCTTACCGGAAAACATATGGACGGGATAAAGGTCGTTACCAGCGGCGCAGGTGCCGCCGGCATTGCGATAATAAAGCTTCTTATCGACGCCGGACTAAAGGATATAATCATGTGCGACCGCAAGGGCACAATTTATAAAGGAAGACCTGACCTCAACTGCGAGAAGCTAGAGATTGCGGAGATAACAAACCGTGCAATGACAAAAGGCAGTCTTGCCGACGCTCTTAAGGGCGCCGACGTATTTATAGGCGTTTCAGCTCCCGACACCGTGACGGAGGAAATGGTGCGTTCCATGGCTCCCTCGCCTATCGTTTTCGCGATGGCCAATCCCATCCCCGAAATAATGCCCGACAAGGCGATTTCAGCCGGTGCGGCTATCGTGGGCACAGGCCGCAGCGACTTCCCGAACCAGATTAACAACGTTCTCGCCTTCCCAGGAATATTCAGGGGGGCTCTCGATGTTCGCGCCTCGGATATTAACGGCGAAATGAAGGTCGCCGCAGCGAGGGCGCTTGCAAAGCTTGTGGAAAACGATTTGAGCGCCGAAAATCTTCTCCCCGTCGCCTTCAATCCCGACGT
>CAYQMY010000294.1:0-2241 GCA_964418735.1 uncultured Oscillospiraceae bacterium
GGTGAGGAGCCCATACAATCTGAAGTCGACGCTCTGGATATTGCCGTTTATGAGAATAATAAACAGTTGGATACAGATTTTTGGTCCGGGCTCTTTGCCGGCGGCGCTCCAAAGCTGAACCTACCCTATGACAATTTGGGGACAAGTAAGCCAAGCGAGGTTCAGGAAATGACGCTTATTCCGGCAAGGGATAAAGTGTTGCCCTCTATACTGAAAAAATACGGCGTTACGGCGTATGTTTTATGTTTAGCCGCCTTCGGGACCGCGCTGGCAGATGTATGCCATACGGATGAAGTAGTCATCGGTGTACCCTTTGCGGGCAGGAACAATCCGGAAACACTGAAAACAGTGGGGATGCTTGTAAACACCCTGCCTGTTCCGGTTTCAGCTGGAAGAAGGAAATTCGGTGAAATTGTAAAGCTTACAAACAGGCGATTTTTGGACGTTTTTAATCATCAGGACACTTCAGTAGAAGCCTTATCAAACTATCTCAGGAAAAATGGAAGCCTCAAGCACGCGGGCTTGTACAGTGTTTCCGTGAACACAAGGCATCGACCTGCCGAAATAGATTTTGTCGGCGGTTTGGATATTACGGTTTTGCCCGGCGGATACGGCAGCGCGGTATTTGATCTCGTCCTCGATGTCCGTGACGGAGATGAAGTCGTTTTATGCTATGCAAAAGAACTGTTCGGAGAAGAAACTATTATAAAAATTGCAGAAGCAATAAAGAAATACATTTTTATTGATGAGGGTCACAGCTATGTCGAAAAGTAACGAAAAAGACGCGCTTATATCAGCATGGAAGCAAGTGTTTAAGACTGATAGGGTCAATGACACCGATAATTTCTTTGAGCTTGGCGGAACATCCCTGATGGCGATAGAAATTGAGTCTATACTCTTTGAAAAAGGCTACGTGCTCTCAGCTGCCGATATATTTGAAAATCCGGTTCTGTCAGATCTGGTACCGCTTATATTATTGGCTGATGAAATTGACTGGGAGGATTAGCAATGCGTGTTTTCCCGCTCACACCGTCACAGGAGAGCCTACTGTTAGCATCAATTAACAGTGAAGGCAGCTATATCAGTGTTATTACATATGAGATACTTGAAGATATACCGGCAGATACACTTATTAAACGGGCAAAAAAACTGGCACGGGACCATGAGGCACTTAGAACACACTTTATAAAAGACGAAAACGGTACGCTTTTACATGCAGTTTCAGATAATGCCGAAATTGAGTTTATAAAAGCGGAAAAGCTCACCAAAGAGCACACTGAAATATCACCGTTTGGGAAATACCTTTACCGATATGTATACACCGGTAAGCTTTTGCACATTGTATTTCATCATGCGCTTTTAGATGGTTTTAGTATTGATATTATAATGAGAGGTCTTATTTCAGAGGATGAACCAAAGACCTCGCCGTTTAGATATTATGTAAAGTGGCTTTCTAAAGCAGACAAATCAGAGGATATTAATTGGTGGCGCGGTTATTTAGGACAGCAAACGCCCAAGCCACTTCTCAGCGTCTCGGAGACCGAAGATTATAAAAGAGAAGATTATACCTTTCAAATACAGGATGAAAACGGGCTGAAGTCAGCGGCAAAAGCCCTTAATATCACGACGGGAAGGCTCATAGAAGCCGTATGGTGTATGCTCCTGGCACGTCTTGAGGGTGGCGAGTCCGTCGTTCCTGTCGTTAATTCAGGGAGAAGTGCGCCTGTTCCGGATATTCTGAATATGGTAGGTATGTTCGTCAACACACTGCCGGTTCTGACGAGGCTTGAAAGCATGCCCTTTTCCCATTGGCTTGAGAGCTTTAAGGTATCGGCCAATAAAGCGTTAAAACATAACTCTTGTACAATAAGCGATATCCTTAGAAATAAACTTCCGCATATTCTGGCGGTCACACCGTCTGCTTCTAACAAAAGCTACAGGCAGGTTTCCACATCAGCACAGTTGGTATCCGATTTTGATGTAAGCTTCATCCTGTCTGACAGCATCACGGGCGAAATTTCGTATAACACCTGTGCATACTCCCAAAGCCAGGTTGAGAGAATAGCAGGTTTTTTTCAAGCGGCGCTAGCGGCGGTTATCAAAGACCCAAACCGGATTGTCACTGAAATTCCGATTATGTCGGAGCGGGAATGCAAGCAGCTTATACATATTGAGCATGACGAAATGCTGCTGCATGAAGCTAAAAACAACACATTGGTTGGCCTCGTTGAAAAAAGTGCC
>CAYQMY010000295.1:0-2234 GCA_964418735.1 uncultured Oscillospiraceae bacterium
CGGATATGGTTGTCATTGCCCGCACCGAATGCGCTCAGCAGGAGGGCTTTGACGAAGCGATAGAGCGCTGCGTAAGGGCTCGCGAGCTTGGCTGCGATATGACGCTTATCTGCGGTGGACTTAATGACCTCGAAACCGCAAAATATGTGAATAAATACGACAAGGGATGGAAAATGTTCCCGGACATATATTCCGTAAACGGAGTTCCAAACGCGGAGCTGGACGATTTGGCGAAGGAAGGCTTTAACCTTGTTACCTTCCACATTTTCGAAAAGGCTGCGCTCTACGGCATGATGCTCTACGGCTCGCAGAACATAAAAAACGGCAATACTGTTTTTTCTGCTACGCATGATCTCAAGGGTTCTGTTAATCCAGAGGAGCTTGAAACGGCACTCACTATGAACAAGGCTCTCTGGAGTGCCCGTCAAAGGGAGTTTCTGAACGTATAAAGCAAAAACTAATATATAAAGCGATCTTTATTGGAATTAATATTTTGGGAGGAATTATTATGAAAAAACTAGTCGCTCTGTTTCTGGCTTTGATCATGCTCTTTTCACTGGCTGCCTGCGGCGGCAAACCCGCTCCTGCGGCAAGCCCGGCAGCATCCGCACCGGCCGGTCCGACCTCTGGCGGAACAATAGCAATTCCCATCACCGACGACCCCACAACGCTGCTCGGATGGAAGCTGCGTAACACAAACGAACAAGTCATCCAGCCGATAATCTACGAATTCCTTATGCAGTATGACAAAACCGGAAAGCCCCAGCCATATCTCCTCGAATCAGCCAAAGAGGATGTAAAAGCACTTACCTATACTCTGGTTGTAAAGGACAAGATCACCTTCCAGGATGGAACAGCACTTGACGCCGAGGCAGTTAAGTGGAACCTTGATAACTACAAGGCGAAGGGTGTCCTTTCCGCTTCCTATTTTGGAAAGGTCAATAACGTTGAAGTGAAAGACAAGAAAACCGTAGTAGTTAACATGAAGGAGTGGGATTCCCAGTTCCTTTACGGACTTGCGCGTATCTGCGCTATCGTATCCCCCACAGCTGTCCAGAAGCTCGGCGAAGTCGGCTTTAACGAGAAGCCCGTAGGAACCGGCCCGTTCATGGTTAAGGAATGGAAGCACGGCGAGGGCATCTACACTGTGCGCTATGACGGCTACTGGCAGGGCAAGCCCTATCTTGACGGCATCAACATTATGAAATACGCAACCACCGCGACTCAGCAGGCGGCTCTTCAGGCCGGCAAGCTCGATGTTATGTACCTCAGCGGCGATCCCACAACCGCAGACGCTATGTTAGCCAAGGGCTTCGGCATTGTAAACGCTGCCATCCCGCAGACAGCTTATACCATCTGCTTCAACAGCCTTGCAGACAGTCCTCTTAAGGACGTCAAAGTCAGACAGGCTATTGCTTTGGCGGTTGATGCCGAAAGCATCGCCAAGGCTCTGCTCGGAAACGGCAAATACGGCCAGGCCAGCACACAGTGGGCGCTCAAGGGCTCCAGCCAGTACGCTGACATTGCCGGATATGGCTTTGACGTTGAAAAAGCAAAGACACTTCTTAAGGAAGCCGGATTCGAAAGCGGCTTCAATCTTACAATTAACTATCAGACCGGAGACTTTGCCCGCAGCGCCTGCCAGATAATTGCGCAGCAGCTTTCAAAGGTCGGAATTACTCTTAAGCTTAATGAAATCGAAGTTGCAAACTACGGAAACTACCTCGGAGGCTGGGAAGGCCTGCTGTTCCACCCGATGGGCGCTATTAACGGACAGTTCTCTCAGATCTCCGCAAACATGATAGTCGGTGCGCTCTTCGGAAGCAAGGCCTTCCTGCATGACGCAAAGTCCATCGGCCTTATCGCTGAAGCTGCAAAAGCCGACGAGGCAACATCTAACGCAAAGCTCAAGGAAGTCGTAAAGATTCTCTTCCAGGATAACGTTGAGCTTTACACCGTTGCAATCGCATATGGAACCGCAGTCATCAACCCCAAGCTCAAGGACAGCGGCATAAACGCAGTAATCCCCAACTTCGGCACTCTCTGGAAGGCATATCTCACAAAATAAATAGTTAACTGAAAAGGCATGCGCGTTAACTGCGCGCATGCCTAGCTTGTCGAAAACACCTTTCGACAAGCTTCTAGGGGGTATCCAATACCCCCTAGATACGCGGCTTACGCCGCGATACCCCCGGTCGCGCACGATTTGCGCGGGCTGTGGAATTTTTCCGAGA
>CAYQMY010000296.1:0-2231 GCA_964418735.1 uncultured Oscillospiraceae bacterium
AAGATGGTGTCGACACCCTGTTCAATCAATGTTTCTATGATGATTTTTGCGCCTGACATTTTCATATCGTTCACCCCTGATTTAATGTAGGTTGACTACAAAATTTTATAAGCTTATTTAGTGCCGCGATATATGCCCGGATGCTGGCTTCTATCGTATCCGTGGAAAGGCCCTTGCCGACAAAAAGCCGGTCACCCTGCCTGAGCGTTACAACGACTTCGCCGAGAGTGTCCTTGCCTTCGGATACGGAGTGCGTCGAATAGGTCTCAAAGCTGTGCTCGGGAGGCATCATGATTTTGTCCACAGCCTTAAACGCGGCATCAACCGGGCCGTCGCCCAGCGAAACGTCCTCGAATAGCTCATCCTTCTTTTTGAGGACTACCACGGAGGTTGCGGAGGTCATGTTTCCTGCCTGGACCGTGAAGCGCTCAAGTACGAAGCCTTCCTCGACTTCAGCCGGCAGCCTGTTGCGCGCCAGGGCCTCGAGATCGCTGTCCGAGATTTCCTTTTTCTTGTCACTGAGCTTTTTGAACTCCTTAAAGCAGCTTTCAAGCTCCTCGGGGCTGAGCTCGAAGCCCAGCTCAATGAGCCTTGTTTCAAAAGCGTGCTTTCCGGAATGCTTTCCGAGCACCATCTGGTTTGTCTTGATGCCTATGGACTCGGGAGTCATTATCTCATAAGTGCTTCTGTTCGCGAGCACGCCGTGCTGGTGAATTCCGGCCTCATGCGCGAAGGCGTTGGTGCCGACTATGGGCTTGTTCATCGGAGCGGTTCTGCCAATAATATTATAGACAAGCATGCTGGTTTTATAGATTTTTGTGGTATCGATATTGGTATCGATGCCGTAAAGCTCCTTGCGGGTGTTTATGGCCATTACGACCTCCTCCAAGGATGCGTTGCCTGCTCTTTCGCCGAGGCCGTTAATCGTACATTCAACCTGTCTAGCGCCGCCGAGTACTCCGGCGAGCGAGTTTGCCGTCGCCATGCCGAGGTCGTTATGGCAGTGTACCGAAAGCTCAACCTTGTCGCAGCCCGGAACGGTTTTTCGCAGATACTCAATCATTTCCCGCATTTCCGTCGGAGTGGCATAGCCAACGGTGTCCGGAATGTTAATTACGCCCGCGCCGCTCTTTATTGCGGCCTCAACGGCCTTCGCCAGGAACTCTGGCTCGGAGCGCATCGCGTCCTCAGCTGAGAACTCGATATTGGAGCACTTGCTTTTCGCGTATTTGACCATCTCGGAGATAGCTTCTAAAACCTGCTCGGGGCTCATGCGCAGCTTGTACTGCATATGGAGCGGAGAGGTTGCGAGAAAAACGTGAATACGGGGGTCGGCGGCGCTTTTAAGGGCTTCATAAGCCGCGTCGATGTCAACTCTGTTGCATCTTGCGAGCGATGCGACCGTGCAGTCTCTTATCTTATCGGCTACGGCTTTTACCGACTCAAAATCGCCCGGTGAGGAGACCGCAAAGCCTGCCTCAATGACATCGACCTTTAGGAGCTCAAGCCTGCGCGCAATATCAAGCTTTTCGCGAAGGTTCATGCTGCACCCGGGTGACTGCTCGCCGTCTCTTAAGGTCGTGTCAAAAATTTTTACTCTGTCGTTCATAATGTCCTCCTCAATAATTCTTGTGCGGTGTTGCCCTTATTAAACAAAAGGGGCCCGAGGTGGTTTCACCTCAGGCCCCGCTTACTAAACCGTCTGGGTTTTTAAGCAGTTTCCGCTTTCAGGCAAAACCGAACTAGCGCTATCGATAATAAGGACGATAACGAGTACTAGAATTATAATTATGCCTTCTAAGCGGATTCTCTTATACATTTTCAAAACTCCTATATAAAACTTAAAGCCTTGCAGTGGTTACACTACAAGGCTTTTGATTATCGAGGTTTTAATCAATCTGCTTGTATGCAACCCAAACTAACGTTATCAATGACAAGAATGCCAAGAATAACGCTAAGTATAATAATGGATACTACAGAAAACAGCATTGATGAATTTCCTTTCGGATACAGTAATTTTAATTTATGATAGCATAGACAGAAAATGGTGTCAACACTTTTTTTGAATAAAGAGTAATGTTGTATAAATTGCTAAAAACGACCGATAATATAGTTTTCAGTACATACTATATTAATAAGAGGTCTGCCGTTTGCGGCAGACCTCTTCAGCTTGTCGAAAAACTCCCTCGCAGGGAAAATTAAAATCATTTTTCCGGGAATTCACTTCTCGG
>CAYQMY010000297.1:0-2222 GCA_964418735.1 uncultured Oscillospiraceae bacterium
ATATGGCTCGTTCGTACCTTTTGTGACAAGGTCGTCTATAAGGGTACCTATATAACCCTCCTCACGGCCTATTACCATGGGCTCCTCGCCCTTTATTTTTAGCGCGGCGTTCACCCCCGCAACGAAGCCCTGAACCGCAGCCTCCTCATAGCCGGAGGAGCCGTTGAACTGGCCTGCTCCGTAAAGCCCCGAAACCTTTTTGCTTTCAAGAGTAGCATATAGCTCCGTCGGGTCTACGCAGTCGTACTCTATCGCGTAGGCCGCACGCATTATCTCCGCTTTCTCCATTCCTATAACGCTGTGCAGCATCTTTAGCTGAACCTCTTCCGGCATGGAGGAGGAAAAGCCCTGTAAATAGACCTCCTCGGTTCCAAGCCCCATGGGCTCCACAAAAAGCTGGTGGCGCTTCTTGTCCGCAAACCTCACTACCTTGTCCTCTATGGAGGGGCAGTACCTCGGGCCGACGCCCTCGATAACTCCGGAAAAGAGCGGACTTCTGTGCAGGTTTTCCCTGATTATTCTGTGGGTTTCCTCGGTTGTGTAGGTCAGATAGCATATTGCGCGGTTTTCAAGCGGATGGACGGTTTCAAACGAAAACGGAACCGGAAATTCGTCGCCCGGCTGCGGCTCCATCTTTGAAAAATCTATACTCCTAGCATTGATTCTCTGTGGAGTTCCCGTCTTAAATCGCCTTATCGTAAGTCCAAGCGAGCGCAGAGAATCCGAAAGCTCTACGGCTGCGAACATGCCGTCCGGACCGCCCTCTCTAATAACCTCTCCGATAATTGTCCGCCCCGCGAGATATGTCCCTGAGCAAATGATAGCAGCCTTAACTCGCCATGTAGCGCCCGTATTCGTCCGGACGAAGCTTACCCTGCCGTCCTCCGCGCCGATTTCGACTATTTCGGACTGAATGATGTGAAGCCTGTCCTGCTGCTCCATTGTCAGCTTCATGACCTTTTGGTACTCGCGCCTGTCGGCCTGAGCGCGTAGGGAATGCACGGCTGGCCCCTTGCCCAGATTCAGCATACGGTACTGAATACATGCCTTGTCGGCCGCTCTTGCCATTTCTCCGCCGAGTGCGTCAAGCTCGCGCACAAGATGGCCCTTGCCTGTTCCGCCTATGGCCGGATTGCAGGGCATATTGCCCACGGCGTCCAGATTTATTGAAAAGCACACTGTTTCCATGCCGAGACGCGCAGCCGCGAGCGCGGCCTCGATTCCGGCATGACCCGCGCCGATTACGGCGACGTCACAGGTTCCTGCTTCGTAATTCATAAAATGCTCCATTCTCACTGTCATATTCATTAGATTTTAATTTATTTCGCTGAAAAATGCAATAGTGCCGCCGCTTTTGTTGACTTTGACTACGAATGGTATATAATCTTAATCTGAATAACTTGCATATTAGGAGGAACGTATGCTGAACAATACAGAAAAGACCATGGACAAAATAGTCGCGCTCTGTAAGGGCCGTGGCTTTGTCTATTCCGGAAGCGAAATTTACGGCGGCCTTGCAAACACCTGGGACTACGGCCCGCTTGGTGTTGAGCTTAAAAACAACGTAAAAAAGGCCTGGTGGAAGAAATTTGTGCAGGAGTCCCCGTACAATGTCGGCCTTGACGCGGCTATCCTGATGAATCCGCAGGTCTGGGTTGCCTCCGGCCACGTAGCCACCTTCAATGACCCGCTTATCGACTGCAAGGCCTGTAAGATGCGCCACCGCGCAGACAAGCTCGCCGAGGAGTATAACAGGGAAAAGGGCATAACCGACGTCAATATTGAGGCCATGAAGAACGACGCGCTCATCGCCTATATACGTGATAACAACATCGTCTGCCCCGGCTGCGGCAAGAGTGACTTTACCGATATTCGCAAGTTTAACCTCATGTTCAAAACCCATCAGGGCGTTACCGAGGACAGCGCAGCTGAAATCTACCTTCGCCCCGAAACGGCTCAGGGAATATTCGTAAACTTTAAGAGCATTCAGCGAACCTCCCGCAAGAAGGTACCCTTCGGCGTATGCCAGATAGGAAAATCGTTCAGAAACGAGATAACCCCGGGCAACTTCACCTTCCGTACCCGTGAGTTTGAGCAGATGGAGCTTGAATTCTTCTGCAAGCCGGGCACAGACCTTGAGTGGTTCGATTACTGGCGCTCCTTCTGCCGCGATTGGCTGCTTAAACTGAACATGCAGGAGCAGAACCTCCGTCTTCGCGACA
>CAYQMY010000298.1:0-2217 GCA_964418735.1 uncultured Oscillospiraceae bacterium
ATACAAACATCTCGTCTGCAAATCGTTGGTTTACCCAAAGATTTGCGGACGGGATATTTTTGTTTGTCTGCCCTTTAATAAATAATAATTTATCGTAATACGATAAATTATTGTTGACAAACGTTTTGTAGTGTGCTATCATCCAAAACGAGGTGATTATATGAACGAATCAATTACAAAACTTCGAGTTTTTCGAATACTGCGTACAATACTAAATTTCGCCTTCTGGGTATGCCTTGCTGCAACCATCATATTTATTGCGATTGCTTGGATTAAACCCAGAACAATACTAGCACCCGGTCTGAGCTTTGACGGTTTTTTCTTATCGCCTAAAGCTCCTATCCAAGATGGAAGGCTGTCTTCTATATATTACATCTTGGTTTTTTTGGTATTGCTTGTTGGTATGGTATGCATTTGGATGCTGAAAGGCATCGCAAATTCCCTCTTAAACGGTTCGCCTTTTATAAAAGAGAACGTTAAGAGAATACGAATAATGGGCTTGGCTTTGCTTATTCAGGCATATCTAAGACAATTTTTATACTATACATTTACTAAAAGCCTTATGGATACTTCAGCAATAACTGGCGTTTCGTCCGTGCTGCAGCCACGGCTAAACTTAATTCCGGAGAGCGCCCTGCTAGCGCTTTGCATCCTGATACTCGCTGAAATTTTTAATTTCGGCTGTACCTTGCAGCATGAACACGACACAACCGTATAGGAGGGGTCGATATTGCCGATTATTATACGATTAGACCGTGTTATGGCCGATAGAAAGGTATCGCTAAATGAGCTTTCTGAACGTGTAGGGATTACTACCGCCAATCTTTCAAACCTCAAAAATGCCAAAATAAGCGCTGTCAAGCTAAGCACCATGGATGCAATCTGTGGGGCGCTCGACTGCCAGCCCGGAGATTTATTTGAATTCAAGCGCGAATAACATATGAGAAACCGTTTCGGATAATCCGGAGCGGTTTTTATTATTTCGCTTAATTAGGTATACAATTAATTATTGACATATGCCCGATATTCTGTATAATGAAAACGGCATATGTCAGAAACTTAAGTGAGGTGCATTTTCGTGCCAAGACCGAGAAAATGGAGAAAGGTTTGCTGTTTACCCGAAAACAGCCGCTTCGGACCGCTTGACTCCACTGCGAACGCTGCAAATGCGGTCAACATGACTATAGACGAATACGAAGCAATCAGACTTATAGATCTGGACAAATTTACGCAGGAGGAGTGCGCCGCTCAGATGAACATCTCCCGCACTACTGTTCAGGGTATTTACGACGAGGCGCGCAGAAAGCTTGCAGAATCCCTAGTCAACGGCAAGGTGCTCTGGATATCGGGCGGAGAATTTAAGCTGTGCGACGGGAGAGGCAAGGGCTGCGGCGGAGGCGGCTGTCATCGGCATAGATGTGGCAGAGAGCTAACAGCAGACAGCAATAATGTAATCGAAAAGGAGAAAACACATGAAAATAGCGATACCGGTAGATGAACAAAGCCTAGAGTCGGGCGTGTGCCCTTCTTTTGGACGAGCTCCGTATTTTCTGATTTACAGTACGGTTACAAAAGAAAGCTATTTCTTGGACAACAGCGCGGTAGCGAGTCAGGGCGGTGCGGGTATCAGAGCGTCACAGGTGATTGCAGACAACGGCGTAAAGGCTCTTCTCACGCCCCGCTGCGGTGAAAACGCTGAGGAAGTATTACGCAAATCTGAGGTTTTTATATATAAAACCGTACCCGGAACGGCGCAGCAGAACATTGACGCTTTCGCAGCCGAAAAGCTAGCTTTGCTGACCGAGATTCACCCCGGCTTTCATGGCCATGAGAAATAAGAGTCTGAAGATTGCTGTGCTGAGCGGCAAGGGAGGCACCGGGAAGACCTTGCTATCCGTTAATCTGGCCTCCGTCGCGGGAAAATCGGTATACATTGACTGCGACGTTGAAGAGCCAAACGGACACCTCTTTTTCAAACCCGAAGTCAGAAGCACAGAGGAGGTCTCGGTTAAGCTGCCAGTTGTTAACGAAGAGCTTTGCAGCGGCTGCCGAAAATGCGTCGAGTTCTGCAGGTCCAACGCGCTGGCATTTATCAAGGGCAAGCCGTATGTTTTTCAGGAGGTGTGCCACTCCTGCGGCGGCTGCAAACTTATATGCCCCGAAAAGGCTATCAGCGAGGGGGACAAGATAATCGGAGAGGTCCAAAAGGGTTCTTCT
>CAYQMY010000299.1:0-2211 GCA_964418735.1 uncultured Oscillospiraceae bacterium
AACAGCGACTCGATACGCGACGTAATTTTGTTCCCCACAATGAAAGTCGTGGAGGAATAGGTTAGGTATGCTTATTCGCGGCGCTGCCGAACAGAATAGGCAAAGCCGCAGACACGATATCATATGATTTTTCGTACTGCGGCTTTAATTAGGTAATCACTAATTCAATCGGCTGTCGGCGTATGAGCGGATTAATTCTCGCCATTTCGTCCAAAAAGCCTCGTTAATACACAAAGTATTGCCTACGTTTTTAGAACGAACTGACGAAAATTTCTCTCGCTCATCCATCCGACGCCGGTCGAATCAGCGATTACTTTTTTGGTATAAATTTTTTATTAAGCAATGAGGTGATCATACGGAAGAAATTACAAGCAGAAAAAACCCGCTTGTTGTCCATTTCAGGAAGCTTGCGGCCGACAGGGGCTACCGTTATGATTGCGGAGAGTTCCTTTGTCAGGGAAAAAAGCTCTATGATGAGGCTATAAAGTTCAAAGCGCAGATAGTAACTGTGCTGTACAGCCTGAACAGGCCCGAAGTGCCGAGCGGCACTTTATGCGTGAAGGTAACGAGGGATATACTTGACAGCATATCACCTATGGACAGCGTGCCGGATGTAATCTTCTCCTGCCGCATGCCAGAAGCGAAGGATGAAATCCCGGAGGGCCGCCATATCGTGCTTGAGGACCTTCAGGACCCCGGAAATGTCGGCACGATTATCAGAACCGCAAACGCCTTTATGATAGACAGCGTAATACTTACCGGAGCCTCCGCCGATCCTTATAACCCCAAGGCTGTACGCGCCAGTATGGGCGCGGTTTTCCGCCAAAGAATACTTCAGATGCCGCTTGTGAGGCTTATTTCGGCTCTTAAGGAATCGAATATTCCGCTATACGCAACAGGGCTGGACGAAAACTGCCTCAGCCTGAAGCAGCTACCAAAAACCAGCTCTGCCGCGGTAGCGATAGGGAACGAGGGCAAGGGCTTAAGTGCTGAAATGTTTTCAGCCTCCGAAAAAAGGCTTGCGATACCGATGAATCCCGCCTGCGAATCACTGAATGCAGCCATTGCCGCCTCAGTGATAATGTGGGAGCTATATAAAAATATATAGATTACTACTTCTTGCTTTTCCCTGTTTCATTTTATATATAGATTTGAGGGTTGCTTCATGTCCGGATTAAAATACTGGCTGTGGCTTTCTACTCTGCATGGGATAAGTACCAAAACCGCGAAATCGCTCGTTGAATACTTTGAAAGTCCGAAGGACATATATTTTGCGAGGGAAAAGCACTTCAGCAGCGCGGGTATAACCGCAAAAAGCGAGCTTTCTGCGCTTGAAAATAAAAGCCTTGATCTGGCCTCGAGGGTGTGGCGCGACTGCGACGAACTCGACATAAGAATACTTACACTTCAGGACGCGGAATATCCGGTGCGTCTTATGAACATCTATGACCCTCCTACAGTTCTTTACATAAAGGGTCGCCTCCCCGTTATTGATGAAGAGGTTGTGATAGGCATGGTCGGCACGAGGGGAGCGACCCCGTATGGTCTGCGCGTAACCGAGCAGCTCGCCTACGATATCACCAAATCCGGCGCAGTAGTTGTGTCGGGGCTCGCGGACGGAATTGACACTGCGGCTATCCGCGGTGCGCTTCGCGCAAGCGGTAAGCCCATAGCCGTACTGGGTACGGGCCTTGATGTCTATTATCCGCAGAAAAACAAATACCTTCAGGACGACGTCGGAATCGCGGGCACTCTCATAAGCGAATATCCTCCCGGAACTGCGCCGAACAGCGCAAACTTTCCGGTAAGAAACCGCATAATCAGCGGAATTTCCGTCGGAGTTGTCGTGGTAGAGGCACCTAAGAAGAGCGGTGCTCTGATTACAGCATCTAGAGCGATTGAGCAGGGGCGGGACATTTTTGTCGTTCCGGGTAACATAGACTCACCGGCCTGCGCGGGCTCAAACGAGCTACTTAAAGACAACTGCGCTCTGGCGGTAATGTCTGCGCGGGATGTAATACGCGAGTACGAGGCGGCTTATCCACAAAAGCTTACAGTAATTACTGAAGCCAGCATTAAGCTTTCCGAAGACGAAAAAGAGGCAAAGGCACCGCAAAATAAGGCCTCCGCGAAACCGATTTCCGGAAATTCGACAGAAAAAGTGGTTGACAACTTAGCTGGGCTGGAATATATTGACCTAAAAGCGCAGCT
>CAYQMY010000300.1:0-2144 GCA_964418735.1 uncultured Oscillospiraceae bacterium
CTTCTCCATTATACCAAAAAATACGCCCCCGGCGTGCTTTTTTGACAGTCTGAAATCCCCGCACCGAATGGTGCGGGGATTTATATATATTTTTTTATCTGCGGCGTCTGCCGCTATAGCTTCCGCGGTAGCGGTTTCGCCGCCTGTTGCGAAGTCTGCGGCTGTTGGTTATTAAGAAAGCGATTAGAACCAGCAGGGCTAAGAACAGGGGAATTGCAAAAACCAGTACTATAGGCTTTCGGAGGAACTGAAAAATATTATAAAACACTTGGGAGAGACTTGACATTTCTACGGCGGTGCTGGAAATAAGATTGGAGGTCCCGAGCAGCTTGTCTCCATAGCTTATTGATATTTCACCGACGACCTGTCCGGCGGTTATGGGGGCTTTTAAGGGAACCTTGTCGCGCTCGCTGTATATTACGATATCGCGCTTTAGGTCAGAATCGGTATTTATATCAGAGGGTAGAAGTGAGGAGATATCCGTTTCCGGCTTTACTATAACAGAGTCTACGCCCTTGCCCAGCTTTACTGGTATTTCGCGTATCAGGTCGCTCTTTTTCAGAACGTCCTTCTTGCTGTAATTTGTGAAGGCCCATTCATAGATGCGCCTGGACTCGGTAAAGCTCTTTGTGACGATAGTGCCGTCAGCCTCGGTTATCTGCTCGGCCCCCATTATGATGGCAATAAGATTTATATTGCTTTTTGAGGCCGTAGAAATAAGGCAGTGTCCGGCCTCGTCGGTGCTGCCGGTTTTAACTCCCTTGGCATACTTGTAGTAATAATAGGTCCTGTAGGGAGAAATAAGATAGTTCGTTGTGGTTATGTGTCTTTCGCCTGCAATATTGGTCGCGGGTATATCATAGGTAACTGTGTTGCATATCTCCGCAAACAGAGGGTGCTTCAGCGCCTCTTTGACGATAAGATATAAATCGTTAGCTGTTGTATAATGCTCGGGGTTGTGCAAGCCGTGTGTGTTGGCAAAGTGGGTGCTAGTGGCGCCGAGCTCCTTTGCCCTTTTGTTCATCAGCTCAATAAAATCACCGATATAACCGCCGGATACCTTCTCTCCGATGATGTTGCAGGCCTCGTTGGCCGAGGCGACCAGTATGCAGTAGAGAAGGTTTTTGAAGGACATTTCCTCGCTGGGTATGATGTTTTGGGTGCTTCCGTCGAGACTTAGGTCATTGTGAGAGGTATAGGAAGCAGTGATCATCTCGTCAAGTCCGATTTCTTTGCGTTCGTAGGCCTCAATGGCGAGGAGCGCAGTCATAATCTTAGTGGTGCTTGCCGGATAGATTTTTGCGTCCGGGTTCTGAGAATAGAGGACATCTCCCGTATCGGAGTCGATAAGCAGGGCGGCTGTTGCCTTTATTTCCGGATTAGGACTTGTTACCGCTTCGGCAGGCGGGGTGACAGGCAATAATAAGATTGCCAGTACCACCAGAACAGAAGTAAATAATTTTAAATTTTTCATATTATTCTCCCGTGAAATATGTTACAATAGAAAAAATAAAATAGCTTGCGTCGGTGCGGAGCTGACAGCTTGTGGAAGAGCTGATTCGCTCAATATTTACTTATTATAGCAAAATCAGCGCAAAAAGCAAGCTATTCTTCCGAGGGAGGGTTTTTGTGCGTAAAACTGGAATGAAAAAAGCACACATTACTCTTTTGAAAACGGAACTGCTTTTTATTGCGGCCGCAGTAGTTTTGGCAGCCTTTACGGCAGGATTTTTTGTCGGCAGAGCAAGAGGCTCGAAGCCTCTGAAGCTCGAAACCGCTTTGCCGGTAAAGGTGAGCGCGGCGCTTCCCGAAAGCACGCCGTCGGCTGAGAATACGGCGCAGCCGGTCTCGGACGCAGGCCTGAAAACGAACATAAATAAAGCGAGCCTTGAGGAGCTTATGGAGCTTCCGGGCATAGGCGAAACGATAGCCGGACGTATAATCGATTACCGCAAATCAAACGGCGGCTTCAAAATGACCGAGGACATCATGGATGTTGAGGGAATCGGAGAAAAAACTTTTGAGAAAATCAAGGATTTAATAACTACTTAATGAGTTGGGTGGGGAGAAGAAGATGAAGATATTAGTTGTCGATGATGAAAAGCTTCTTGTAAAGGGTATAAAATTCAATCTTGAGACCGAAG
>CAYQMY010000301.1:0-2141 GCA_964418735.1 uncultured Oscillospiraceae bacterium
TTTCCTCTGCCTCGCGCTCTTTGTCCCCAAGCTCACGTTCCGCTTCCGAAATTTTTTCGCCGGTATCCCCAACGATTTCATCGTATCTGGCCTGCTGGCGGTTTTCTTGAATTGTGTCTTTGATTTTGGAAATTACCGTGTCTACAAGCGCCTCGTATTTTGGGGAGTAGCAGTCGAGCTCAGAGGCACCGTCCACGGAGAGGTAAGCCGCGGTGTAAATTTCTCCTCCTATGCAGTCGGCTGTAGAAAACAGCAAATAGCTGCTGCCTGAAGAATCGGATATAGCTGAAATACCATTTCTCGCTGAGATATCCAGAGGGCTTAAAACAACCGCCGTAATTTCATATTCCCGCACCTTAAGCGCCGGAGCCGCTCTATCATCTGCTTCAGCATTATCCTTTGTTTCCTTTTCCGCAAGTGTTATAACATCTCCCACACGCAGACCTGTATCCTCAACAAATTCTGAGCTTACGGCAATCTGCCCTGACTTCTCGGGAAGCTTGCCTTCAAGCACAAGCGGCGAATTCATGCCGCCTGCATCGAGCGTATTCAGCGTCCCTGACTTTGAACTCCCCTCAGCCAGCTCAATCTTTACATCCATGCTGCGGCTTGCGAATACCGAGCCCACACCATCCGCAGCTGATAAGGCGGCTATATCCTCGTTATTCAGACCTAGAGTAGATACAATTTGGATATCATAGGTGTTTTGCGCGTCATAAAAGCTATCGGCAGACCTGAGAGTATCAATACAGCCCATTGCGAATCCGGAAAAAACACCGATGCCCAGCGCCGCCATAACGGTAATTGAAATGAATCTTGACAGATTATTTGTAAATGTTCGGCGAACATCTTTAAAATAGGCACTTTTTCTCATCTACTTACCATTCTATGTCCTCAATCTTTACAGGCTGCGAATTTACCGTCATATTCACAACCTTGCCGCTTTTGAACCGAATTACTTTGTCGGCCATCGACGCGATGGCACTGTTGTGTGTGATGATTATAACCGTGATGCCATCTCTGCGGCAGGAATCCTGCAGAAGCTGCAAGATTTGCTTGCCGGTCGCATAGTCCAGCGCGCCTGTCGGCTCATCACAGAGCAAAAGCTTCGGCTTTTTTGCCAGTGCACGGGCAATTGAAACGCGCTGCTGCTCTCCGCCGGATAGCTGCGCCGGAAAATTGTCCATACGATGAGCAAGCCCGACCTTGTTTAAGGTTTCTGCAGCGTCCAGACTGTCCGCACATATCTGCGCCGCCAGCTCAACGTTTTCGAGCGCCGTCAGATTAGGCACAAGATTGTAAAACTGAAACACGAAGCCAACCTCTGTGCGGCGGTACTGGCACAGCTGTGTCTCGTTCCAGTTTGTTATGTCATTGCCGTCAAACAGAACCCTGCCTCTTGTCGCGCTGTCCATGCCGCCCAGGATATTCAGCGCCGTAGTCTTTCCGGCTCCGGATGATCCGAGTATGACAGCAAGTTCTCCCTGCTCAAGCGAAAAATTGGCATCAGCCAAGGCATGAACCATATTTTCACCTGTACCGTACTCCTTATTAACATTTTCAAACGAAATAAATGCCATCTTTCCTCCAGGTTTTTTAACCAAACGCTATGCTTCACTTAGGTTAACATAATCATAATTTATTATCGGCAGACATTATTATAATGAACAGGTGTGCCTTTTATCAACCATCAACAAACATGCAAATGTCGGATTTATCCGACATCGTGTTGTCTTTATGAACATTTTGTGTTATTATTGAGAAAAAATCATGAACAGGAGTAAGTCATGAAGAAAAATCTGGAGCAGACCAAGCTTACACAAAGCAATTTTCAGGAGGCTTTTTGGTCTTTATATGAAAAACGCAGCATAGACAAAATAACCGTTAAGGATATTTGCAATATAGCCGGATATAATCGCAGTACCTTTTACCAATATTACGAGGATGTTTACGACGTGCTGCGGAAATTTGAAGACCAGTTTATGAATTTTGTGGGCGAATTTGTTTTGCAGCTTGTTAGAGATGCAAACACCATGGATGCCTCCCAAACAAATGAAGCGGTCTTTGAGATGTTAGCCCAGAACAACAGGTATATTTCTGTTCTGTTCGGCCCTCATGGTGACGCTGAATTTATGCAGAAG
>CAYQMY010000302.1:0-2137 GCA_964418735.1 uncultured Oscillospiraceae bacterium
TCTCATAAACGGCAATATCCAGAGCGTCGACTTCAGATTGTATGGGCTCCTCACCGTTATACAGCCGCCAGAAGCTTTCGTTAATCAGACGCATGCTGTAAGCGTCCGCCAGACTGTGATGCACAGAAATTGTCAGGACATTATCGCTGCAGCTTATGGCGTACAGAGGGGGCTTTGACAGGTCAAAGGCCACCGGCGGTTTGTCACTAATAGTTACTGCCGCAGTGTCCTTAAGCCGTACAAAAACATCCCCTTTTTCTTGGGCAAAATACGCTCTTAATATCCTGTTTTGCAAAACTATCCGGCTAAAGGCTTCTTCCGCCCTTTTAATATCAAAATCGCCCTTTATCCTAGAGCGTATATTTAATGTGTATCTGCCTTTGTCCCGTCCTGTACGCCAGAGCAGCCACATTTGCCGCATTTGAGGCGACGGGGGATACTGTTCCATAATGGGTGCTCGGGGTATGCTCTCATGTGTCCTGCCTCGGTCAATGAGCTTCGTGATACCACTGACTGTCGGCGATTTAAAAAGGTCAAGGTACGAGATGCCGCGCTCGAAATTTGTTTCCAGCATTACCTGCAGCTCCATGAGCTTTAAGGAGCTTCCTCCAAGCTCGAAAAAGCTGTCGTGTGAAGAAATTTCAGCAATATCTATATTCAGAACATCCGCAAAGAGCCTTGCGATATCTGCTTCTTCATTTGTTAAGGCGCCGCCACCGGATTTTGAATTGCCAGCCGCGTCATAGCTCAGTGCTTTTCTGTCAATTTTACCGTTAACACTTCTTGGCAGCTTATCCATACGCACAAATAATGCCGGTATCATATATTCAGGCAAGCTTCCGGATAACTCGGTCTTTATTATGTCTTCATCCCCGCCCACATACCATGCGATCAA
Organism: uncultured Oscillospiraceae bacterium; assembly: GCA_964418735.1. Classification (GTDB taxonomy): domain Bacteria; phylum Bacillota; class Clostridia; order Oscillospirales; family Oscillospiraceae; genus DUPK01. The sequence goes on from CAYQMY010000302.1 coordinate 896, forward strand.
GGCAGGTTCACCCCTCAGCTCCCTGGGGCAAACAGCACATTCTGCTACTCCCTCACAGGCGGAGAGAACAGCTTCAACATGGAGAGGGTCAACCCTCATATCTCTGATTTTGATAACCCAGTCGGCCCGTCCGCAGTGAACAAGCTCATGCTCCTCGCTCCATTTTGCCAAATCGCCCGACAGGTACATGCGAGTATAAGGGGCATTGTCTTCAAAAGTATTATCAACTAAAACCTTTTCCGTCTGCTCTTTGTTTCCTATATATCCTCGAAACAGCGAAGGCCCCGAAACGGCCATTTCACCATTATCGCCCACAAGATACACTTTTGTATTCGCAAAAGGCTTTCCAATGGGTATCACGCCGCTAACAGCTTCGGTCAATGGCTTAAAAGTGACACAGCCGCCGTTTTCGGACATGCCCAAGCTATACAGCACCTCGTAACGCCCCTTTATATCGCCGCAGGAATTAAGCCTGCCTCCTGCTACACGAAGATATTTAAGCGCATTGCCCTTATATATTTTTGTGAATATTTCGGCAACCTCAGGAGGCAAGAACATATATGATATATCGTTTTCTTCAATATACCTTTCAAGGCTGTACAGGTCATGGCGAACACTGTCCTGTAAAATATGAAGCGTTTGCCCTGTCGCCAATGGAAAATATATCTCCCATACATTTGCTATAAAGCTAAAGGGCGCAAATGAGGCTGTCTTCATAGCCTCCTTTGGCTTCATATATTTTATCTGCCAATCAAGCATCTCCGCTATTACCCTATGCTCCAACACAGCGCCCTTTGGTCTGCCTGTTGAGCCTGATGTGAAAATAGCACAGGCGATTTCGCCGGGGAGAGGTAGTCTGCTCTGAGTAGGCCCATGTGATAAATCAAGCTCGCCGTTTAAAAAAACTGCGGCGTTTGTATCTTGGATTATGTTTTCGACATACTTGCCCGGTGCATCGTCGCTGATTAAAACGTAGGCCCCGCCTGCAAGCAGCGTTGCTATCACGCCGATAATGGCATTGATGCTGCGCGGCGACTGAATTACGACCCAGGGAGAGTTCTTTGCTTCATGGGGCTTATAAATATCGTAAGCATCCTCGGAGGTTGCCTGTTCACCCACGCCCTTTGAGCGCAAAAAGGATGCAAGACTCGAGGCCTTTTGGTAAAGCTGCCTGTAGGTAACAGCGTTGTCGCCGCATACTAAAGCAAGATTATTCGAATCTTTGTATGTAAGAAAATGCTC
>CAYQMY010000303.1:0-2125 GCA_964418735.1 uncultured Oscillospiraceae bacterium
TCCTTGACTTCCTCTTCGTCCGTAATCTGTGCGAGCAGACCTCTGGCCTTTAATTCATCATATACTGTCATTTTTTCCTCACTCCAAATAAAAAGCCCTCTGCTCAAAATGAGCAGAGGGCGTAATTTACGCTGTACCACCTCTGGTTCGCCGCCGCCTCACGGCAAACGGCATCGGGGAGTATATGGCATCGCCGCGCAATTCACGGCTAAAGCTTACTCCTTCGCTGTAACGGGCGACCCGGCACGCGCCTACTAGCATAGCGCTCAGGCTAAGCTTTCGGGCGGCAGCTCCGAGATGTATTCACACAAACCTTCTCTCCCCCTTGCACCGAACGGGGGCTCTCTTAACAGAACAGCCTATGCTACTTCTTCTCTTCAACGCATTTGTCTTTTCGTATTATATCTAGGCTCTACTGCTTTGTCAAGAGCCACTAGTTTAATCATTGGCGAGCCATGCCTATCATCTCTTCAGCGTGATTAAGGCTTGCTTCGGTTATCTGCTCACCCGAAATAATCCTCGCGACCTCTCTGACCCTTTCGGCGTGTCCAAGCTTGCTTACGGTAATATCCGTCCTGGCACCGTCGATATTCTTTACGATCTTAAGGTGCGCGTCAGCGTAGGACGCAACCTGCGGAAGGTGCGTTACCGATATGACCTGACGGTACTTTGCGACCTCGCGGAGCTTTGCCCCCACCTTTTGAGCTGCCTTGCCGCTGACGCCGCTGTCAACTTCGTCGAAAATCAGCGTGCCTATCTGGTCGTTCTCAGCAAGCACAGTCTTAAGCGCGAGCATGATTCTTGAAAGCTCTCCTCCGGACGCTATTTTGCTGATTGGCTTTAAGCTCTCACCGGGATTTGTCGACATCTCAAAGGAAATAGTGTCTCTACCCGTGAAGTCCATATCCTTTGCTGAAAACGTGATGTCAAGCCTGACCTTCGGCATATCAAGCTCCGTAAGCTCAGCCAAAATCCTCGTCTTAAGCCGTAGCGCCGACTCCATGCGGCGGTCTGTAAGCTCAGCCGCGAGCTTTTCACACTCCGCCCTCTTAGACTCCAGCTTTTTTGTAAGCTTTTGAATCTTGTCGTCGGCGTACTCTATATTGTCCAGCTCCACCCTGCATTTATCAAGATATTTGAGCATGTCCGAAACGCTGCCCCCGTACTTTCGGGAAAGCCTGTTAATAGCGCCGAGCCTTGTCTCTATCTGATCGTACTCATCGGGCGAATAATCAAGCGCCTGCTTCATGTCCCTGAGCTGCTCAAGAATGTCTCCAGCTTCACCTCGAAGCCGCGCAACACATTGAACAAGCATTTGACCGTGCTCGCTTACGCCCCTCATCGCGCCTGACATAAGGACATGCTCAGCCTCCATGATACCGGCATATATGCCGTCGCTGTCGTCGTCGCCGTTGAAGGCTACAAACGCCCTCTCAACGCAGTCCATACGCTTCGCGGCGTCCTTCAAAAGGTTGCGGCGAGCCTCCAACCCCTCGTCCTCTCCGGCCTTGAGCTTGGCTCTTTCCAGCTCTTCAATCTGGAAGGTAAGTATATCCTTCCTGCGCTCCTTTTCCGCCTCGTCCATATTGAGGCTTTCGATTTCGCGCAGAATTTCACGATAATGCCCGTAGGCCTTCCGGTAATTGTCCAAAGATATTGCCCCGAAGCTGTCCACGAATTTAAGCTGATACTCCCCGTCGAACATCTGAAGGCTGTCGTGCTGACCGTGAATATTTAAAATCTCACGTCCGAGGGCCTTAAGCTGAGCGACAGTCACGGGAAGCCCGTTTACTCGGCAGGCGTTCTTACCGTCCGCAGAGAGCTTTCGCATTATTAGAAGGTTGCCTTCCTCATCCGGAGCAATTCCGCTTTCCTCAAACCAAGAAAGAGCCTCCGGCAGCTCGCAGAACACAGCCGATACAACGGCGCTCTGTGCCCCCGTCCTTATAAGCTCCCTGGAGGTGCGCTCGCCGAGTACAGCGCCTATAGCATCAATAACTATAGACTTTCCGGCACCCGTCTCACCTGTCATAACGTTGAGTCCAGGCGCAAACTCTATGTCCGCTTTTTCAATTACGGCTATATTTTCTATATGCAGTATCGTAAGCATGCCCGCAACTCCCCC
>CAYQMY010000304.1:0-2118 GCA_964418735.1 uncultured Oscillospiraceae bacterium
CATACACTCCCTGCGGTCAGATAATAATACTTTATGTAGTATACCGCCTTTTACACCTCCATGCAAGAATTTAATGTAAAATAATCACGGTTTTTCCATGCGGCAGCTCAGTTTCCCGAACTTTTATAGAAGAAAGACCGAATTCGGTGCAAAGCTTCTCAATATTCTGCCTTTTCTGCCCTGTCATTAGCGACACACAGCCATGTTTAACTCCCAGCACAAGGTCACGTTCGTGCGGCTCAGCGGCCAAAAGTACCCTCGCTTTGTTTAGGTAAAGGCGCGAGCGCACAAGCTCGCCGAGCGCGGGATGATAGGCCCCTGCGGCGGCCTCGCCTCCAGAAAGCTCGTCAGAGGGGTTAAGTCCGAAACGTATAACTGTTATGCCCGCTTCTTCAAACAGCTCAAGCAAAGTCGCTCCAAGCTCTACCGCGTCCTCGACCGTGTGCTCCGCATAGACTCCGTTTTGCCAAAGCTCCATGAGCCTCGTTTCCCGCAAAATAACCGCAGGATATACCCTCACGCCGTTTGGTGAGAGCGCAATTATCCGCTTAGCGGTCTTTATTGCTTTTTGCGCATCGTCGCCGGGAAGTCCTGTCATCATCTGCAAAATAAGCTGAAAGCCCTTTGCCTTAATCAGCCTTGCCGCCTGCTCCGTATCATTTGCGGTATGTCCTCGGCCTGCAGCGATTAGCACGCCCTCGTCCATCGACTGCGCTCCAAGCTCTATGGTTTTTACTCCGTATTTTTCAAGAAGCGCGAGCCGAGCTTCGTCTATCGCGTCGGGGCGTGTCGAAATTCTTATTTCTCCTATTCTTCCGGCCTTCAGAAAAGGCAGAGCAGCTTCTAAAAGCTCGGTCTGTTCCGTTTCGGGTATCGCCGTAAAGCTTCCGCCATAAAAAGCAAGCTCCGCCGCTTCGCCTTCGGGGAGCTTTAAAAAAGCTTCTTCAATTGCTTTGGTCACGGTTTCAGCGCTCGCTGGCTCAAGCTTTCCCGAAATCTTTCGCTGATTGCAGAAAACGCAGTCGTTTGGGCAGCCAAGGTGCGGTATAAAAACGGGTATAATGTATCGTTTAGGCTTCATTGTTTAAGCCCCTTAGTGCGTCCTTTGCGGCCTCCTGCTCGGCTTCCTTTTTGCTTCTGCCGCTGCCCGCTCCAATGCGCTCATCGTTAAGCATAACCTCGGCCTGAAAAAGCTTGCAGTGATCCGGACCGCTTTCGTCAGCTATCCTGTACGAAAGCTGATTGCCGCTCTTTCTCTGAACAAGCTCCTGAAGCGCGGTTTTGTAATCGCTGCTTCCCGTTTTTTCCACCAAATCGAGCGCCGAGAGAATAAACTTATTTACAAATTTATCGGAATTCTTTTTTCCCCCGTCGAGATAAATCGCCGCAAGCACCGCCTCGACAGCGTCGGCGAGTATCGAGGGTCTTGTCCTGCCCCTGCTGTTCTCCTCCCCCTTGCCTAGCAGCATAAAGCTTCCTATATCCAGCTTTTTTGCGACCTCAAACAGGCTCTGCTCGCACACTAGCTCGGAACGCAGCTTCGTCATATTGCCTTCGGGCATATTCGGATAATTCTCGTAAAGAAAATCCGCCACGGTCATCCCCAGCACCGAGTCCCCGAGAAACTCAAGACGCTCGTTGCATAAAATAGCCAAAGAGCGGTTTTCGTTCGCGTAGGAGCTGTGCGTAAGCGCCGTTTGAAGAAGCTGCGCATTTTTAAATTTATAACCGATACTCTGTTGTAGTTTTTCCATATTTAGAGTATTCCTTTCGCATTGCTAAAGGCTTAAAATTAGCATATTTTTGGGCGGGTATACACCCGCCCATAGCAATTATCAATCGATTCTGTCTGAAATGTACTGCGCGAGGTCGCCGACGGTAATGATTCTCTTTAGGTCGCTTTCAGAAATCTCTGAAATCTCAAATTCCTCTTCGATTGCCATAGTGAGCTCGACGATGTCAAGGGAATCGGCGCCAAGATCATCGGCAAACGAATTCTCAGAAGTAATTTCGTCCTCATCCAGCATAAATTGTTCCGCAAGAAGTTCCCGCAGTTTCCGCATAACCATTTTGATCACCTCAAAAAAATGATATTCACACCAAATGCATTTGTCAACT
>CAYQMY010000305.1:0-2105 GCA_964418735.1 uncultured Oscillospiraceae bacterium
GCGCAGGAAGACAAGCCCGTCTTCTTATCTATTGGGTATTCCTAGTTTTGCTGTTAATAATTTACTTGCCATTGGTGCCACGTAATGGAAGAGGAGAGCTTTGAGGACGAATCCGTGGCAAGGCTTCTCAATGACAATTTTGTATCAATAAAGGTAGACCGCGAGGAGAGGCCCGACATCGACAACATCTACATGCGCGTATGTCAGGCCTTTACCGGCAGCGGGGGCTGGCCGACAAGCATTTTTATGACAAGCGCGCAAAAGCCCTTTTATGCAGGAACGTATTTTCCGAAGAGCGGGTTTAAGCAGCTGCTGCGTGCAATAATCGAGAGGTGGAACGGGAACAGATCAAAGCTTACAGATGCAGGAAACGAGATCACCTCAATGCTCAGCCGTGTCACGGAGCAGCCCAAAAGCGAGGCGCATAATCCACCGATAGATAAGGCCGTGGCATATTTTAAACGCTCCTTCGACAGAGAGTACGGCGGCTTCGGACAGGCACCCAAGTTTCCGACTCCGCACAATCTTATGCTGCTTATAAAAAAAGCGCCTGATTTGGCCGAAAAGACCCTTGTTCAGATGTATAAGGGCGGTATTTTTGACCATATAGGTTATGGCTTTTCAAGGTATTCCACCGACCGGTTCTGGCTTGTGCCGCATTTTGAAAAGATGCTCTACGATAACGCGCTTCTGACAATTGCATATTTGCTGGCCTATGAGGAAACGGGGGCTGAGCTTTACCGCTCTACCGCTGAAAAAACGCTGCTCTATGTTAGTCGGGAGCTAGAAAATCCCGAGGGCGGATTTTTGTCGGCGCAGGACGCCGACAGCGACGGCGACGAGGGGAAGTACTATGTTTTTACGCCCGAAGAGCTTATAAAGCTTCTGGGCGAAAAAGATGGAAATCGCGTTAACGATTACTTCGGGATAACGAAAAAGGGAAACTTCGAGGGCAAAAATATCCCAAACCTCATAGAACGCGATGAATTTGATTCCTCTATAGACGCGCTTTTGCCGAAGGTCTACGAATACCGCAAAACCAGAACGCTGCTTCGCACAGACCATAAAATCCTTACTTCTTGGAACGCTTTGACTATAGCGGCATTTGCAAATGCCTATAGAATACTCGGCAAGAAAGAATACCTTAACACCGCGCTCAAGGCAATTGATTTTATTGAGGAAAAGCTGACGGAGGGAGACACAGTATATTCAAGCATAACTGACGGCAGGGTCGGAAGCGTGGGCTTTATCGACGATTACGCCTTTTATATCTTCGCGCTCATCTGCACCCATCAGGCCACGCAGGACGAACGCTATCTAATAAGAGCGCTGGAGCTTACGGAAAAAACGATATCTGACTACTTTGACGGTGAAAACGGCGGCTTTTACTTCTCGGGCAGGAACAACGAAAAGCTGATATTCAACCCTAAGGAGAGCTACGACGGGGCAATGCCCTCAGGTAACTCGGTCATGGCTTATAACCTGTCAAGACTTGCCGCGCTTTCAAGATCAGATGAGCTATACGCTATACAGAAAAAGCAGGAGGAATTTATGAACGGGGAGGCCGACGGACATCCTGCCGGCAACGCCTTCTACCTCTATTCGAGGCTTCCGTTTAAGGAAATAGTCTGCGTGCCTGAAAATCGCGAGGAAGTTCGGAAAATTAAAATAAAGTCTGACTGGGTATTCAAAATAGCGGACGAGGCGGACTATACCATGCTAAACGGCAAGACTACCTATTATGTCTGCACCGAAGGAGCCTGCCTACCCCCCTCGAACGAACCTCCTTTATAAAGCTGCCTAATTTTAGATGCAGGTATTGACACACAATAACAAAAAGTGTAATATCATATTGCTATTTGCAACAATTGAATATTGTTTTCGCAATGCAGTAACGATTTTGATCGTTTGATCGAACGTTTTAATAGGGAACACGGTTAAATTCCGTGACAGCCCCCGCTACTGTAATACGGACGGATACCTTTTTTATGCCACTGGCTAACGCTGGGAAGGCAAAGGTGTTCCGGTTGATGTTAAGTCAGGAGACCTGCTGTTTTGCTTTGCAATCACTTTCGGTGGGAGAGTAAAGAAGCAGCAGCTGCATT
>CAYQMY010000306.1:0-2096 GCA_964418735.1 uncultured Oscillospiraceae bacterium
CTATATTTTACAAAAATGCGGAATGTTTAGAAATGTACGGTGCTGATAAAATATTTATCAGTTTAATAAGAGTTTATCGAGGCCGGATTAATATCTTGGCCTCGATATGTTTTTGCCAAAATGATATAATGCTTTTTTGAGAGTGAAAAACCCGCAAACCGTGTTTAATAATCGGTTTGCGGGTTTTTTATTTCAGGGTATATGAAAATAGAGCTTTGGTCACTTCTTTTTTTGATATATCTTTATCCAGTATACTTTTTTATTATTTTATCAACAGTTTTGTCGGCAACAAGCTCTTTTATAGCCCGGTTTAATTTTTCGCCCAATACATCGTTTGTCTTTGAATAAGCAATAGCGTATCGTTCCTGAATGTAAGGTGAATCCAGAATCTTTAAATCTGATCCCTCGGATACAAGGGATGTAGCTGGTGCACTGTCAATGACAGCGCAGTTAATCTTCTCCAACATGAGTGCCATAATTAATTCGGTACTGCTCTTATAGCCTAATATCTTATTATTTTGTCCGTAATCAGCGGTTATATATTGTTCGCCTGTTGACCCGGCAATAACTCCTATTATGTATCCGCCTCTTGACAGATTGTCAGAGTTACTAATTTTGCTATCTTTCGGTACTATTATAACCTGTGTGCCGATTGCATATTTAGTTGTAAAATTGACGATCTTTTTCCGCTCGGGTGTCACCGTCAATGACATCATCCCTATATCAACTTCACCGTTTCTGACAGCTTCAAGAATATCGGGAAATTCCATATCAACGATTTCAAGGGTAAGATTAAGCTTTTCTGCTATTTTTGCAGCGATTTCCGGGTCAATACCTACTATATTGTCACCGTTTTTATAATCGTATGGCGGGAATTCTGCACAGGTTGCCATAGTAAGAATGCCGCGGGTTCCAGTATAAATATTTCCTTTGCGATAGCTTTTTATGCTCGATATAGTACCAAGCACAAGTGCTCCGGCGACTATCATAGACAATATAATTACTAACTTTTTCACTAAACCACTATCCTCGCCGGTAATATTATATATTTATAATACATTAAATCTTCATTTATTCAAGACTGACCATTGAAAAAATTGTCGAATTATGTTAGATTATTCATATAACTTTGGACTACTATAATAAAAGTGAAGTAGTAAAACACTCTTGAATGAGATAAAATAGATAAAAACGATATTTAGCACGCATAAAACATAATAACATTTGGAGGTTTATACATGGTTACAGAAAAGGAAAATCCCACCGCCGCTGAGGAAAACACGGAAAATACGGAAAACGCGGAAAACGAAACAGCAAGCACAAAATGCGGACTTCCCGACGAGACTCAGAGGAAGCTGGATGTTGACAAGATTATCAGAAACAAGGTCTATCTTGCAATGGGTGTTGGGGTTGTTATTATCCCCGTGATAAACTTTGCATCCGTAATGGCGATTCAGCTTAAATTAGTACAAGAATTATCAAAATATTACGGCGTTGAGTTTAAGAAAAATGTTGCTAAAAATATCATTACCTCTGTTGTAACCAGCGGCGCATCGATTTTAGGTTCTCATGTCCTTGAATCTTCCATAATCGGAGTTCCGGTTGTTGGCTTGCCAATAGCTGTTGGCTCTAAAGCGATAACCGGCGGACTTACGACTTATGCTGTAGGTATGATGTTTGTAAACCACTTTGAAAAAGGCGGAACCTTGGCGGGAGACAATTGGGATAGTATGAAGGAAAGCTTTAAGAAAGCGATGGGAAAATCCCGCAATTGGCTTGCCGATGTGTTAAGAGACAATAAAACAGAAGACGCGAGTGCAACGGCATAGCTTGAAGTTAGAAGCATCGCCGCTATAATCGTCCGTATGTATAAAGACGAGATACCGAGGCCTTGGAAATGAAACCATAAAAACTGCATATGCGTTCGCGTTGGAGAATCTGTACTTGGCTGTTAAGCCCTGCCTGACAGTCTGATTTAGTATGCGGAAACGGCAGACGATACCTCGGAATTCGGTCAACTTACAGATTAATTGTACGGCGTTGCCTTAGATTTGGGGATAATTATGGCTAATTCAAACGAAAAAAAGAAAATGTTT
>CAYQMY010000307.1:0-2080 GCA_964418735.1 uncultured Oscillospiraceae bacterium
TGCGGAGCTTTTTAAACGAGGCAGACAGTTTTTCGGATAAGCTTTCAAATGCCATTGTTTCCTCCGCTTAGCTTGAAAATAAGCTTAATTTTTCAGGAACTGAATCCTGTCAGAAATTTTGTTTGACAGCTCAAGAAGCATGCCGTTTTTAAATCGGAGCTGATTTAATTTCACTATATCCGCAAGGTAACCTTCGATAATCGAGATGTCGGCCTGCATCTCAGCATAGCGCTTGACGATTCCCGTCTTTTGCTCTATATCGGTGAGTATGGCCTCAGAGCGCATTATCATATCGCGCACGCCCTGGCGGCTGATGCCCTCGTTCTCGGCAATTTCCGAAAGCGAAAGGTTCTCGTTGTAATAGAGGTCAAAGTATTCCTTTTGTTTATCGGTAAGAAGCTCTCCAAAAAAATCGAAGAGTATAGCCATGTGCACTGTTTTATCCATAAAAACCTCCGCTGCAGACTTGACCGACAAAAAGAGTAAAGCTAAATCACCTTACAGGCCTGTATTGTACCTTAAAAACTTTTCCTTGTCAAGTGAAAAAAGCATTTTTGACAGGTTATTTTGCTTTACACTGCCGAAGTCACAAATTGACAAAAAACTGCATATTTGTGATGTAGTAGAGGAAAAATAACACATACTTTGTTAAAAGACAGATTAAAGCAAATATTTCTTTCGGGAGATCAGTTTGAAAACAAGTTTCAAACTTTATTGAATTTTAGTGCGTGTTGCTCGCCCATGCGGGCAACCGCAACACATGCACAATTTATGACCATTCCTTTTTATGGTCTATTTTGTGCATGAGCAAAGCGAAGGGAATGGTCATAAAAATGACAGATAAATATCCTAATTTTTATATAGAAGACGATAAGCTCCTGCACTTTGCCGAGAACACCGCGAAGATGCTGGAGCTTTGTGGCGGCAAAAGCGCAAAGGGGGCCGCAATGAATACGGCGGAAAACCTGAGGCGCATAAGGTCGGTAGTCAGAGCTTCCGAGGAGTACGCTTCAGCCGGAAACAGAATGCCAAAGCCGGCGGAATGGCTGACCGACAACTGGTACATCGCCGAAAGAGAAGGCAAGCAGGCAATAAGGGACCTTAAAAACATTTCAAAGACGCGCACGGCGGACAAAAAGGGAAAGTCGATAGTTACCTACGCGGCAGAGGAGTTCGCAGGCTCGGGAGCGGGCAGGGTCACCGCTGAACGCATGTCGTTATTTCTTGAAGGCTTTCAAAATGTAGTAGTCTTTCGTGAGCGAGAGCTCTCTGTTTTTATGCCTTCGCTTAAGGCGGCTCTGGTTTCGCAGCTAGCCGATATTTCCGCGAAAACGGAGGAGTATCTGAAAAGAAACGCCAAGTCAAAAGGCGTTGCCGCCTGCCGGCTTCCGGGAGCGGAAAAGCTGAAAACCGAGGAGGAATGCGAGCTCTCCGAAGCCGCTGAAAGGGTGATAACCTCGCTCCGCCTGCTTTCAAGCATCGACGTTTTTAAGATACTCGAATCGGCAAACAGGACGGAGCGCATACTGCAAAGCGACCCCTCGGGCGTCTACCCGCAGATGGACGACAAGACGAGGATATACTACAGGAGGAGGGTCTCTGAGCTTAGCCGTAAAAACGGTATGGAGGAGCACAAGCTTGCCCAGAAGATAGTGGAGCTTGCCTCGAAGGGCGAGGGAAAGTATGCCCATGTGGGCTTCTATCTCTTTGAAAATCCTATCGGAAGTCCGCGTAAAACAAGAACCGGAAGCATTTACGTTACGACGGTCATGCTTTCGTCGGCTTTCCTATCTCTGCTGCTGGGCTTTTTGCTCAATAGCCCCATAATATCAGTTATCCTGCTGTTCCCGATTTCCGAAATAATCAAAAACTTTCAGGACTTCCTCATAATAAAGTTTGTCCGTCCCCGTCTTATGCCGAAGCTGGAGCTTAAGCGAGGCATACCTGAGGAGGGCAAGACTATCTGCGTAATTTCGGCGCTTTTGACCTCTGAAGACGCTGCCACAGAGTGTGCCGAAAGGCTTGAAGAATACCATCTTTCAAACCGTGACAGCGGAAAAAACCTTCTTTTCGGAATTCT
>CAYQMY010000308.1:0-2036 GCA_964418735.1 uncultured Oscillospiraceae bacterium
GAGCATACCTATAGCAAGTCCGGTAATACTTTTGCACATTGAGTGGGTAATGTGCCATGTGTCAAGCTTGTATGCGCCGAAAGCCGACTCCGCTATTACAGAGCCGTTTCGCAGAAGCATGACGCTGTGCATCTCCAGTGTAGAATCGTCGCGAAGCTCTTCTAAAAAAGAGAGTATGTAGCTTGAGGAAATACCCTCGGCTTCGGGAGCTTTGCGCGGGAGAGGCTGCTCGATTGAGATTCCAGATTGAAAGGTGGCTTTTTGCGGCCTGTAGGGTATTATCGGCTTGGTTGTCTCTGCTCTGCTTGCAACCTGGCGGATAAGCTTGAGTGCGTTTTTTTGTACCAGTAAATCCATTTTTAAATCCCCTTTGGGCTAGCATGTTTATATTATATCAGTAAGTAAGGAAAAACAGCAAGTGAATAAAACGAAATACCACCCTTTTATGGGCGGTATTTAAATTGTCTGCAAACCCCTCGCAGAGATAAATAAATCCATTTTTCCGGGAATTTATTTCTCGGAGAAATACCACAGCCCGCGCAATAGTGCGCGACCGGGGGTATCGCGGCGCAAGCCGCGTATCTAGGGGGTATTGGATACCCCCTAGACTAGTTTATAAAACCTTTTTTACTTTTTTATAAAACTCGGTTATCTGTGTGTAGAAGAAGAGCATAAGCAGAGGCACAAATAAGGTGAGCATGCGGCCGGGGAAGGTGTTGATAAACAGTATTATCGCGCCGACTATGCGGTAGTTGCCGAAGAAGATTCCGTAAACCTTGCCGCGGCTTACAGTTTCCTGAAGCTCCGAGGCTCCGACCAGTACAGGGTATTTTAGGAAGTCCGCGACTACCTTATCGCCGTTTATACTGACGACGCTCATAATAAATACCTCGTTGTCGTCGTTTTCAGATGTAAACAGTATTACATCGTCTGCTTTAATAGGGTACTGGCTGTCAATCTTTTTGAACAAGGCCAGGTCGTTTTTGTAAATGGTCGGCTCCATAGTGGAGGACTGAATAATATAGGGTATATATCCTAAAATCGAAAATTCCTTGGTTGAGGAGCCCAGTGAAGCAATCAAAATGAGTGTGTTAAACCCGATTGAGGCGATGAGTATGAGCATAAGCACAATCTTCGCAAACAGGGAGGGCAGCGAGAAAATACGATGCCTCCTATGCCTTGTCGGTTGTATTACCCTGTTGTCGTTGTATGTAACTATGGTAATTCCGCCGACTTCATTTTTAACCGAATAGAAGTTGGATTTTTTTCTGGCGCCCCAGTACCCGAAAAGGGGCAGAATAACGGCAACGGCGAGAGATAAAATAGGATAGTAGGAGTACTCTGGATTAAACAGGTTAGCGATATCGACCATAAGTACCTTACTGGTGATAAGCTTGTAATAGCCTAAAACTATTTTCAAAATCTCGCTGATGATAAGCGTAATGATAAAGCGATTTTTTGCTATGGCCTTGGTGTCAGAGAACAGGGAAATGACCAGAGTTAATTCGATGGTAACCAACACATTCAGCGCGCCGGCGGTTAAGGTTGGAATAAAATAGCCCCATACCATAGTGAACTTAAGAATAGAAGCGACCATCATGGCGATTACAAAGCCGGCAGCATAAATGACCAGTACGATTATTATTGAGGTCAGCATCTTATACAAAATTATGCGCGTAGACTTGTAACCCATTTTAGACAGCATGTACCACTTATTTTCGCCTATTTCTGAAAGAGTCAGGCTCTTATATTTAATCATAAAATAGGAGGCGAAAAAGATATAGTTCACCCAGTTGTAGATGTAGGCAATGGTGAAGTAACTGGGCAACATGATTTCCGGCATGAGCTCGGTTATTACGCTGTCATACATTATCTGCAAAAGCAAATATACGATTATAGTCAGCACGGCAAGGAAAATGCACATAAATGACAGCCTTCTCATGCTTGAGAGACTGTCAATATACGACTGGCGTATTTCCTTGTTAAACAGACTGTTTTTGTAGATCATATTGTTCCACCAGTTCCTCGAATGAGTT
>CAYQMY010000309.1:0-2028 GCA_964418735.1 uncultured Oscillospiraceae bacterium
ATTTGCGCGGGCTGTGGTATTTTTCCGAGAAGTGAATTCCCGGAAAAATAGATTTAATTTCCCTGCGGGGGGCAATATACTAAAATGGACCGCAGTAATTACTGCAGTCCATTTATTATAATATTGACTCAAGAATATATATCAGGTCGGCTTGGAGATCTTTTTGATTTCCTCCTCTGTGCGGGACATAATCAGCATCCGAAGGCTTAGATACTGCTGCATTTCATCCTTGGTGAACTGTTCGAAAACGCGCTGCTCAAGCCTGTCCATCTCCTCAATAAGCTTACAGGAAAGCTCCAGTCCCTTTTCGGTGAGCAGAAGCAAAATGCGGCGGCGGTCTGAAGGATGGGGCTTCTTTATTAGTAGTCCGGAGCTTTCAAGCTCGTCGGAAATGTTTGTAATCGTCTGGCGAAAAACGATGAGATAGTCTGCGACCACAGAAGGCTCGATGCCGTCTGGGTGCTTATACAAACAGCGGAGCATACGGTAGGTCATGTAATTTACGCCGTGAAGCATTGTGAATTCATTGAGCCAGTAAGTCATCTGCAGATTTATCGACGAGTTGGTATCCAGGGTTACAAGCACATCGCGGAGAATACGCTTTCTTTCCACATCCTCGCGTTCTCCGACCAAAACGGTCTCACGTGCGCTGCCATCTTTAGTCATATCCATGTATATTTCCTCATTCGATGTTTTTTATTTAAATTATATAATTTTTTGTCGATAAATGTCAATAGAGATGTGTTTATCTACAAATGAGAATGTTATGGCGCTACAAAAAAATAGTGATAAGCGGTATTGTCACAAGACTAAGCGCGGTCGAAACGAATACGCATTTTGAGGCGAGCTTCGCGTTTGCTCCGTACTTCTGCGCGAGCAGCGCGGTGGTCGAAGCAAAGGGCATGCCGGTAAGCGTTACGGCTGTCGCGGTCTGAACGCTGTCATAGCCTATGGCTTTGAGAACTATCAGGAGCAAAACCGGCAGGAATATCAGGCGGACAAAAGAAGCGTAAAAGCACTCTGCCTTGAATACCGAGCGTATCTCAACATCGGCGAGAACCATGCCGACTATTATGAGCGAAAGAGAGGAGGTGCACTCTCCGATGCTCAGGATAGCGGAATCCAAAAATGACGGCAGAGGTATTCGCAGCAGCATTCTGACAAGGCCGAGGAAAACCGCTATTATTCCGGGGTTTAAAAAAGCGTTCTTAAGCCGGGTTTTCCTGTCTGTCTCGGTAAACATGGATATTCCGAGCGTCCACATGAATATACGAAGCGGTATGACGAATATCGAAGCGTAAAAAAAACCAAGCTGTCCGTAAGCACCCTTTATAAGAGGGAAGCCCGCAAAAACCGAATTAGCTATCAAAGTGCCGTACTGAAGTATTTTTCTTTCTGCAGGCGCATATTTTAAGTAGATAAACTTTCCAAGCAAATATGAAAAAAGGAAAATGCAGAAGGAAACAACAAGCAATTCTCCGGCGGAGACAAGCTGCTCGGCGGTTGTGTCGGGGCTGAAGGAGGCAAATACCAGACAAGGCACCATAACGTTGAGGAGCAGATTGGTTATGCCCGACCGCGTCTCATCTGAAACGAGCTTAAGACGGCGGACGATATACCCGACAGCCAGATATATGAACAAAGTGGCCTGAAGTTCGGCCATTAAGAAAAACTTATCCATTATACAATACCACCCGGAATTTTCATGAAGATTTGTTATTGAGGACAAAAAAACCGTGCGGCGGTCTCAAACCGCCGCAGCAGACTGTCGAAAAAACTCCCTCATAGGGAAATTTAAATCTATTTTTCCGGGAATTCATTTCTCGGAAAAACACCTCAGCCCGCGCAAATCGTGCGCGACCGGGGGTATCGAGCCGTAAGGCTCGTATCTAGGTAAGCACTGATTTAATCGAGTCGGATGTATGAGCGAGAGAAATTTCTGTCAGTTTGTCCAAAAAACGCAGGCAATACTCTGTGTATTAACGAGGCTTTTTGGGCAAAATGGCGGGAATTTATCCGCTCAGACGC
>CAYQMY010000310.1:0-2027 GCA_964418735.1 uncultured Oscillospiraceae bacterium
GGAGATAAGCTCGCCTGAAACTGTACCGTTAGTTTTTATCGTCAGCTTACCAATTGAGCTGAGCTTTGTGCCGGAGGAGGTGAGCACAACATTCTTTCCGTCCTTATCCTTGACATCCTGCTGAGCTATAGTGCTGTGTGAATGTCCGTCGATAAAAGCGTCAAGGCCCGACACATTGCCGATAATGTCCGTAGAGCGCCAGGGGGCGCTCTGCTCGTCAATACCGCAGTGGCCAAGAGCAACTACGTAATTCGCTCCTGCCGCCTTTGCGGAGTCTATCGCCTTTTGAACGGCGCTGTAAAGCTCCTTGCCGCTATCGCCGGAGCAAAATCCGTAAATGTAGTTTCCATCCGCATCCTGAAAGTATGCCGGTGTTGACTTGGATATAGATTCGGGAGTATCGATGCCGATGTAGGCCACCTTTGTATCGCCGTAAGTAATTATTTTATAGCTCTCAAATACGGGAGCATTTGTCTTAAGATCTATGAAGTTGCAGCAAACATAGCCGCCCTTCAGCCGTTTGGCAAGACTGAGGAAGTTCTCCATACCATAGTCAAACTCGTGGTTTCCCGGAACGGAGACATCGTAGCCGATTTCGTTCATAATATCCACGATATAAGAGCCCTTGGAGAGAGTGCCTAGCACGCCGCCCTGAAGCGCGTCACCAACATCCACTAGGGAGACATAGGCGTTTGCTTTCTGCATTTCCCCTCTGTAGGCGGCTAAACCTGAATAACCAATATTCTCCTCAGCGGCGCAGTGAACATCATTTGTATAAAGAACAACTATGTCCTTGCCAAGCGGAGCATCGGCGGCCAAGGCGCTGCCGAAAAGAGAGAGAGAAAGAGCCGCGGCTAAAATAAGCGATAATAGTTTTCTAGAAAGCTTCATTTTCTTTTCTATACCTTCTTTATTTTTTCTATAATAATAGCTATAAGATAATTATAAATATTATGGCAGAATTATGCAAGAAATATTGGTATTTTGCTGTACAAATATATACTATGTTGACATAGAGGAGTCGGATATCTATAATTTATTAAAAAGACGTCTAGGGCAGATTTTAAACCATAGTAAGGGGAAGGGTAGTGGACAACATTCGCTGTTCATTACACGAGGTGGTCACTTGGAAATAAGACAACTGCAGCATTTTATTGAAACCTACAAGTATAACAGCTTTGCCCAAGCCGCCGAAAACTGCTATATCACGGCTCAGGGGATAAGCATGTCTATAAGCCGACTCGAGGAGGAGCTCGGTTTAAAGCTTTTTATGAGAACCCCCAAGGGCCTGTTTCCGACTAAGGAGGGAGAATATCTGCTCCCCAAAGCGGAACAGATAATAAAAATAGTGGGCGACTGCGAGGCTCATTTCACAAGAGAATCCGAGAGAGACCAAAGGGTGTCGGTTATGTTCGTTCGCGGTACAGTTGAAAAATTCGCGGTAAGCTCCATAGCGCAGTTTAAGGAAAAGCACCCCGAAATAACGGTGCATGTTCAGGTCGGTGCGGACCTCGACTGCGATAACGCGGTCGAAAATGGCGAGGTTGATATGGCTCTTCGAGCCGGACCTGTGGATTTACACAAATTTAGCGCTACTTTGATATATTCCGGCAAAAACGTACTTGTAGTCAACAAAAGCAACCCCCTTTCGCAGAAAGGATCTGTTTCGATTGAAGACCTAAAAGACGTTCCCCTTGCCTTACAGCAGAAAACGACCAAATCGACAAACATGTTGTTTTCGCTATGCAAAAAAGCCGGATTTGAGCCAAACGCCTTTACCTACATTGATGATCCAAGGCTTGCGATATATCTTGCTGGCTTAAACCTCTGCTGTGGAATAACAACGCTGACTTCCGCACAAAAAATATGCAACTCCGAGCTTTGTATAGTTCCATTTGACTGCGATGAAATGAACTGGAATATCTACCTGATAAAGAAAAAGGACGCCGTGCTTTCCCAAGGGGCAAAGACATTTGAAAAGATACTGCTTAAATACCGAGAAGAATAGACATTCTAGGGGGTATCCA
>CAYQMY010000311.1:0-2025 GCA_964418735.1 uncultured Oscillospiraceae bacterium
ATGTTCAGCAATTTGGCCCGTTGGTTCAGAGAAATGAAGAGCGAGCTGAAGAAGGTAGTGTGGCCGACAAAGTCGCAGGTGCTCAACAACTGCATCATCGTTTTTGTCGTCGTAATCGTATCTGCAGTAGTAATCTGGGGCTTTGATCAGCTGGCCATATATTGCGTCGATGCGCTGACTTCGCTCGGCGGCTAAAAGCGGCTCCGTCGCGCTTTTTGCGGCGGACGGAAAGGAATGGTCTGAAATGGCGGATAACAGCCCAAGATGGTATGTAGTGCATACTTATTCTGGATATGAGAATACAGTTTCCGCGACTATACAAAAAGCGGCCGAGAACCTTAAAATGCAGGATATGATACTAGAGATCAATATCCCGGTTGAAAAGGTTACTGATATATCCGATCCCGACGGTAAGGTAACGGAGCATAAGATTTTCCCCGGCTATGTCCTTGTGAAAATGATTATGACAGACGAAAGCTGGCATCTTGTCAGAAACGTCCGCGGAGTAACCGGCTTTGTCGGTGCCGACGGCAAGCCTGTCCCTCTTACCGAGGATGAGATATTGGCCCTTGGCGTAGAAAAGCGGGAGGTCATCGTCGGCTATGCCGAGGGAGACACCGTTAAGGTCAACGACGGACCTCTGGAAGGCTTTCTGGGAACCGTCGAAGAAATCGACAAGGATAAGAACCGCGTTCGCGTGGTTGTTTCCATGTTCGGAAGAGAGACGCCTGTCGACCTTGAGCTCGATCAGGTGGAGCATATCTCTAACAAATAATATTGGTTTTTCCTGTTAGTGGGAGGATGTGCTTTTAGAGCACTCCGCCAAATTACCACATCATATTAGGAGGTACACTTAAGTGGCACAGAAAGTAGTAGGTTACGTCAAATTACAGATTCCCGCCGGCAAAGCAACTCCGGCCCCCCCTGTCGGTCCTGCGCTCGGTCAGCACGGCGTTAACATCGCCGCGTTTACCAAGGAATTCAACGAGCGCACAAAGAACGACATGGGCCTTACAACTCCGGTTGTTATAACGGTCTATTCGGACCGCAGCTTCACCTTTATATGCAAAACACCGCCCGCCGCCGTTCTTTTGAAAAAGGCCTGCGGAATCGAGAGCGGTTCCGGCGTTCCTCAGAAGGACAAGGTTGCCAAGATCAAGCGTTCTGAGGTCCGCAAAATAGCGGAACAGAAGATGCCCGACCTCAATGCAACAGACATAGAGGCCGCCACCAGCATGATTGCCGGAACGGCAAGAAGCATGGGCATCGTGGTAGTCGACGACTAGTCGACCGCCCAGTGGGAGGATTATTCCGATATAACCTTATCGCGAGAATACCTGCGCGGTATGGTTCAACCACACTTTGAGGAGGAAATAAATTGTTCAGAGGTAAAAACTATAAAGAAAGCGCAAAGCTCATAGACAGAGCTACGCTTTACGACGCTGCGGAAGCGTTTGATATCGTTGTTAAAGGTTCTAAGGCAAAGTTCGACGAGACCGTTGAGCTTCACATTAAGTTGGGCGTTGACTCCCGTCACGCAGACCAGCAGGTCAGAGGCGCTATTGTCCTTCCCAACGGAACCGGCAAAACGAAGAAGATTCTCGTTTTTGCAAAGGAAGGCCGTCAGCAGGAGGCTCTTGACGCAGGCGCAGATTATGTCGGTGCCGACGATATGGTTCAGAGAATCCAGAAGGAGAACTTCTTTGATTACGACGTTGTTGTCGCAACTCCCGACATGATGGGCGTTGTCGGCCGTCTCGGTAAGGTCCTCGGACCCAAGGGACTCATGCCTACACCTAAGGCCGGTACGGTTACCAATGACCTTGTCAAGGCTATCGCCGAGATCAAGGCCGGTAAGATCGAGTACCGTCTCGACAAAACGAATATAATCCATTGCCCCATCGGCAAGGTTTCTTTCGGTCAGGAAAAGCTGCTTGAAAACTACACCGCTTTGATAACCGCTGTTATCAAGGCAAAGCCGTCCGCCGCAAAAGGCCAGTATATCAGAAGCTGTGTTACCGCTTC
>CAYQMY010000312.1:0-2019 GCA_964418735.1 uncultured Oscillospiraceae bacterium
TCGAAAGCGCCGCTTTGTTGTCTACTTTATCTTCGGACTTGCTTGAAACCATCTTTGCCATAACCACAACTACCCCAAGCAATATCGAAAGGAAAGCTGAGGCAAGCACTCTGTATGCCGAGGGAAGCAGCAGCACAACGGTGTGCAGGGGAATCCACACAAGCGGGCAGGTAATGAGCCAGGAGAAGCCAACCATGCTGTGCCAGTCAAGCTTTTCGGTAAGCTCTCTTACCGTTATTCTCTCTTTGCTTTTTGAATCCGCTCTCTCAAGCTTAGCTTCTATGTAAAGATCTCCGTACTTGTGATAGATGAACATCATAGGACCAAAGGTGAGATTCATTATTGCGCTTGCGAATAATGCGGAGGCAAGTTGTGAATTTGCAAACGGCAGAAGCCCCGCGGCCTGTGCCGTCCTTGCCCCGCTTGAGTAAACGGTGAATACAAGCGTTACCATCATACCGATTATTCCCCACAGGATTGCCTTGAAAACTATGCCCTTCGGAATGACCCACTCCTTGTTCTGTATTCTTAGGCCAAGCAAATCGCCCATTGTCGCTAAAACAGAAAACTTGATAAATCCGCCGATATACGGAACCGCTTCAGTAAATTTCAGAAAGGCCGCCCTAAAGACGGGAACAGCAAGGAGGAATATCCAAAGCGCTAACACAAGTAACCATGTTATATCGCCTTTCAGATTCTTTGTTTTAATAGTGATGACCTCTTTTCGAAAAATGTACCATAGATGCCTGTGGTTATGCGATAATTCTATTATGTTATTCATTTATCATTATTTTGAATAGCATAATTCAAATATCGTATTGTACAAATGTTACCACATTTTTTTGTGCATGTCAACAGTGAATCGCTTAAAAACCCGATTTTCTTTCCTTCAATATAATTTTAAAAACTTTCCAAGCTTGACTGTAATATAATGCCATGCTATATTTAGAACATGTTACTATTTTTCTGTACATCTGGGAGGGCGCCGTCGTTGGAAATAGAAGATCTTAAGTATTTCATTTCTGTGGCACAGCTTTTAAATTTTTCTGAAGCTGGCAGGCAAAACAAAGTTCAGCAGCCCAAAATCAGCAGAAGCATCCACGAGCTTGAGACCCAGCTGGGAGCAAAGCTCTTTGTAAGAACAAACAGAGACGTCTCTTTAACACGCGAGGGAGAGACCTTTCTGCCCTACGCGATTGATCTCGTGCATACTGCGCAGAAAGCCCTGGATATGGTCGACCAGGTACACAGCGGGCGAACGGGTTATCTTTCGATCGCCACAGTATCTACAACAAGCCGTATGCTAGCCTCCTGTCTTTCGGTTTTTTCCAAGCAGTACCCGGATATTTTGATAGATATAACCCAGAACTCAGGCGGGGCACAGGCTACGGCGATGCTGGAAAACCGGTATGACTTTCACTTTGCCCACCTTTCCATGCTTCCCGATGACGGACGCTTTGACTATATTCTGACTCACAGGGACAAGCTTGTTCTGGTTGTACCGAAGGGACACCGTCTGACCCGCGGCGATTTTGATTTTTCAAGTCTTTTTCATGAGAACTTTATTATGATATCGCCGCCGGAAAGCCCGCAGCTCTACGACCAGATAATGAAGCTTTTCAGCTCCTACCACAAGCTGCCGAAGGTTGTCCACCGTTATGACAAGGCAGAATCCGTTTTGCTCTCGGTCAGCTCCGGCCTTGGCGTCACTATTTTGCCCATGGGCCTTACAAAGGCCTTCTTTTCAGGGGATGTGGACATCATACCGCTTGAATCGGAGGGAATAGAAATAGACTACGTTTGTGCCTGGCCCAAGCAGGCCCGAAACCCCAGCTCAAAGCTGTTTATGGAGGTAGTTAAAAATTTCTTTCCGCGAAATCTTGACTAGTACCGATTTAATATCTCCACTATAAATCGACATGCAAAAAGGACGGGTTTGCCCGTCCCTTTTTGCGCCGGAATATATCTTATCCTTTTTTTTCATAATAATTGTGGTATAATATCCGCAAAGCGGATATT
>CAYQMY010000313.1:0-1983 GCA_964418735.1 uncultured Oscillospiraceae bacterium
CAAAATGTCAGCATAGGGCCTGTGCAGTTTATCGAGCTGCTTTGCAATTTCGGAGCTTTTTTCAATCTTCAAAATGTGCTCTTCAAGGCTTAACTGTTTATCCTCTAGTGTATCCAGCATTTCATCTATCGAGTCGACGTCCTTTTTTCCTCTGAAATAATCGAGACAAAGGTTCCTTACTATAATAACGATATAGGACCTCGTTTTCTTACACTTTACCTCAGAAATTTTTTCTAAGTGTCTATGAATTTTTATTATGGCGTTTTGAACCGTATCCTCCGCCGCCTGATAATCCTTTAAAATCGAATAAGCAGTGACGAACATCTCACTGCGATAGCAGCTAAATATTTCCTCAAGCTTATTCCTATTTTTATCATTAAATATACTAGTCATAAAAACCCCCGAAAAGTATGTCCTAGTAAATTTTAGCATAGTATCCTTAAACCTGCAATTTAATATAGCAGAGTAAATTAGAAGGGCTTACCGTCTGCGAAACGCAGACGGTAAGCCCTCTTTTTCAATTTAAAGATAATATTATTTAGCCAGTAATATTGGCTGAAGCTGTACGCCCCGCATTGCCGCGTCGACTGTGTCCGGAAGCTTACTCAAATCCGCGACGAGAGAAAATGGCTTATTAACAGGGTCATCCTGATAGTAGGGCACAAAATAGAAGTTTTTGCGGTTTAGCAGCGTCCCTATGTTTGCCGCGTTTCCCGACAGTCCGTCATTTGTGGAAATTGCCATGACGACCGGACGATTGTTTCTGAGATGAGCTTTGCAAACCAGTGTAACTGCGGTATCTGCGATGCCGTTTGCAATCTTTGCGAGAGTATTTCCTGTACACGGCGCAATAACCAGCACATCAAAAAGGCGTTTTGGGCCTGCGGGCTCCGCATCTTTTATCGTTGATATTATATTTTCACCGGTTATATTCTCAATTTCCGAGACAAAGTGCTCTGCCGTTCCGAAGCGCGTGCTGGTTTCAAACGATTTTTCGGACATGATGGCCCTGACTTTGCCGTATTTCTCCTTAGCCTCGCGCAGAGCTAAAAGCATTTTGTCGTATGTACAGTATGAGCCGCATATTGCGAAGCCCACGCTCAGGTTATCCACGCTTCTCTTCCTCCTCGTGGAGTATATTATAAATGGTATCGCGTATTATAGCGCCGGATGTTACGGGAGCCGCCTCTCCGGGCAGTGACAGCGCCCAGATTGCGTGCAGACCGATTCTCGCGGCAGCCGAAAAATCTATCCCCCCCGGCTTCGAGGCAAGGTCCATACAAAGGCAATCCTTTGAAACCTCTAGCAAAAGGTTTTCATCAAGTATAGGCGCGGGCACGGTATTTATTATTACGTCGAAGTCGGAAAGCTTTCCTCCAAGAGCCAGGGTGTTCATTGGTTTATAGCCGTAGGCCTTTATCCACGCACGGTCAGAATAGCTTCGCGCCGAAACAAACACTTTAGCCCCCAATCCGTGAAGACGATGAGATAGCACCTTGCCTATTCTACCAAAGCCGATGACTAGAATATTCGCATCGCAGAGCGTTATGGCGGTATTGTCCATCGCAATCGCTATTGCTCCCTCAGCCGTGCATATTGCGTTGGCAACCGCAAGCTCCTCGCGGATGAAATAATCGACAATTTTCAAGCCGTACTTCTCAGATGCCTTTCGGCAATCCTCTCCTATTCGCCCCGCGCAAATAAGCTGGTTAGGACGCACCGCACTGAACAATTCGTCAAGAGGACATACCTCACCGGATAGCGGTGTGTTGAGAAATCCCGCTTTTCCGGTCACAGGCAGCGGAAGCACAACGCAGTCGGCGGGGCAAAGGACCTCCTGCAGGCTTATGTATTGTTTTATAGCCGGCTGCATTTCCGCCTTTTCGAGTGCGAAGGCACCTACGCAGTGCCCGTCGGCGGAAAGCATCTCCGCGAGCTTTGCCTGACGCATATCTCCGCCTATTACGGCAAAATTTAGCTGTT
>CAYQMY010000314.1:0-1981 GCA_964418735.1 uncultured Oscillospiraceae bacterium
AGCAGGCTGCGGATAATGGGGCCGCAGCAGGTAATGGCGGTGGTTCCGCTGCTTATAGCTATTGAAATTACGCTGACCATCGCGCCGGAAGCAATTTCCGCCGACTTTTCAGATCTAGCGTACTTCTTCATCTTGTCAAGCAGGGCTTCAAGCACTCCGGCTTCAGTTATAAGGTTTACCGCAACGAATATAAACAGGATGAAGATTATAGAGCTGAGCATTCCTTCGACACCGGTGGCTATAAGGCCGTTGGCAGCAAAGAGAGTTTTGAAATTTACAAATCCGAAGGCGAACAGCATTATGATTCCAACAACTTCGCTGATAATAAAAGCTGTAAGAATGTTGGCCCTGTTAAGCATCAGCACTATTATAAGTACGGGTATTATAAGGAAGATGAGGCTTGACGCGTATGTCGCGTTTACGGCAAGGCCCTGAGCCGCAACCGCGTTTGTGGTTTTGAGGCCTACGATAATGAAGCCGACAACCGCAGCCGCGCCCGCAATAAGTGAGTACTTAAGACGTGATCTTACGACATAGATCACGTTTGCCTCCTGAGTTAGCGACGAAGCGATAGTTGTGTCAGAAATCGGGGCCAGGTTATCACCAAAGCAGGCGCCCGACAGTATCGCTCCGCAAACCACGTTTACATTACAGCCCATTGCCACGCAAAGCGGAATCATAATTGGGGCGGTGGCGTTCATGGAGCTTGCGGCGCTGCCGGTAGCTGTTGAAAGTATTACCGCAATAAAGAAGCAGACGAGCGGCATAAACCCGGCGCTCATATGAAGTTTGGAAAGTAGCCACAAAAGGCTGTCGACAAGATGGGAGGCTCCGAGGATTTTTGATAATATACCCGCAAAAAGGAAAGTAGCTATCATAAATGCGAAGATATTGTTTTTGATTCCGTCGATAACCGCGCTTTGGAAACGGCCCTTATCCTTATAGACCAGGAAACCGACGAAAATGGCCAAAAATCCGGCGCTCCAGAAGTTTTTCGTTGAGCGCATTCCGAACGCCGCCAGAACAATCATGGCGACTATCATTGTAATCAGCGGAAGCAGGCCTCCTATAAGGCCGCCGTAGGTTTCTGCGTGTTGTTTCTTGGACTTAATGTTGTCCATGGTAGACTCTCCTCTTAATCTTATTTTTTTATGGACTTAGCGCTTCAGCCCATAAAAAGCTTTGAGTGCTCTCCCGATCAATAAAGTTTAGCTGCAAAACTTTTATTGAGATTATTTATAGCATTGACATTCGAAAAAGTCAATAGATATAAGCTAATTCATACGGTTGCACAATAAATCAAACTCATAATTGGTTTAATTGCTAAACAATAAAAACGGCGATATGCACTGCATACCGCCGCTGATAGGAGTCCTCTATTTACCCAGTTTTTCCTCGTAGTTTTTTTCAAATATTTTATTCCGGCAGTTTAGAACTTTGAAAAAGCTTTCTATGTCCTCGGCCGTACATTCCACCATCATCTTATTGATCATATCCAGCATGTTAGCGCGGTCGTAAGCACGGTGTATTTCACAGGCGCGCTCCCCCTCCTCCGTGAGGTAAATCCTGTATATCCTCTTATTTTCCGGCTCATTTACGCGCTTTACGAGCCCCTTGCTCTCAAGCTTGGATATAAGCTGTGAGACCGCTCCTTTTGTGCGGTTGGTTTCAAGAGCAAGCTGGGTGGCGGTTATCCCGTATTGATTCGAGATGAACCCAAGAGTATGGGCCTCCACCTCAGTCATAAGATAGCCCGTACCATAATCGCGCGGAGTTGAGGAATAATCGGACAACAGACATTGATGTTTGTATATTATGTCAACCTTGTCGTTTAAATCATTTAGCGTTTTCATAACACCGTGCTCAGTTTCAGAAGCCATATTTATTACCCCTTTGCCATGGAAGTATTTCAGTTAAGTTACTAAACCGTTTAACTGATTAATTTTCTTATATAATACCATGTTTCCAGTGATTTTAAAAG
>CAYQMY010000315.1:0-1976 GCA_964418735.1 uncultured Oscillospiraceae bacterium
GCTTTTCGAGACGCCGCCGAATCGGATAGAGCTGAGCTTATAGGCATCTGGAACCGTTCCTTCGGAGACCCAGATAAAATGGTTGCTGATTTCCTGAACCATTTTGGAACAGGTACGGGACTTGTCGGCGTTGAGGACGGCAAAATCTTATGCGCCGCCTATATCCTCCCTACCGACGGCATATACTTGCCGGGTGTAGGCAGTCGAAGCTGCTGCTATATCTACGCCGTCGCTGTTTTGCCTGAGTATCGGGGCGGCGGGATCGGGCGTGAAATAACAAAAGCAGCTGTTAGTGTTTCTATAGAGCGTGGTTTTGAGTTTTCGGTTCTTAAGCCCTCCGACGCAGGCCTGTTCGGATTTTACCGCAAGCTCGGTTTTTCCGATTTCACCTATGTCAACGAACAGACCTTTTATAAAAAAGATATACCCGCGCCTTACTCTAATAATAAAACAGCCTGTGTTTCTCCCGAGGAGTATCTATCGCTTCGCGAGAGGGTACTTTTCGAAACCTTCCATATTATTCCCTCCCGAGCAGAAATTGCATATCAGTCAACGCTTGGTAAGCTGTTTGGATTAACACTTGGAGAAAGCTGCGGCTGCGCCGCTGTGGAACAATACGGAGACACGGCTTATATCAAGGAGCTTCTTGTACCAGCAAACGAAATTCCGGCGGCTGTGGCCCTGATATCAGAGGCCGTTCCCGCCTCCGTTTACAAGGTTAATACTCCCGTATACGACGAAAGCAAAGCCACGTCGAACGGAATGATTTATCCGGAATTAGAAATCAAACAAAAAAAGCCCTTTCTCGGGCTTGCATTTGACTGACATACAATTACAGAAATAGAGCGCACCAGATAACCGGTGCGCTCTGAGCTTGTCAAAAAAGAGTTTTTGACAAGCTTCTAGGGGGAATCCAATTCCCCCTAGATACGCGGCATACGCCGCGATACCCCCGGTCGCGCACGGTTTGCGCGGGCTGTGGTATTTTTCCAAGAAGTAAATTCTCGGAAAAATGATTTTAATTTTCCCTGCTAGGGAGTTTTTCGATAGTATGAGAGCGCACCGGTTGTCCGGTGCGCTCTATAATTTTCACTTTTTTCTTCTTGACATGTTCAAAACTGAAAGGCCGAAGAATACTGCGGCGGTTATAATCAGTATCACTATGCTGACCGCAGGCGATATAGTCTTATCACCGAATTTGAAGACTACACCCATCATCTGCGTGAAATGATCGGAAACTTCTTCGGGAAGGCCTCCAAAGGTTTGCGCTAGTGGTGCGTCCATAATCTCCTGTCTAAGAAGTGCTGCGGCGTGGGATACAGGAAAAACCTTTACCACCCACTGTATTCCCTCCGGCAGCTGTCCTATCGGGAGATAAACGCCGGTAAGAAAGCCAATAACCGTTCCGACAATTGTGCTCGCCGTCGCGAATGCGTTCTGACTTTTGAGGAAGGACGTTATAAAAAGAATAAATGAAGTGTTTGTAAAGGTGGACAGCAGAATAAGTCCCAGAACCTTGATTAATACATCAGGGCTCATAAGCACTCCGCCGTTTGCCAGTATGTATAATTCCGCCAGAACCAGTGTAACAAGGCACATAATGATGCCGATTATATAGGAGCTTAGAGTATAGCCAGCAGCTATGCTGCCCCTTTTAAGCGGCGAAGAAATAAAATCCTTAGTAATCTTTCGGCTTTTATCGTCTACCATGGTTCCAAATGCGCCCATCGTGGTGGTAAAGGAGGTTACCGCGAGCAGCCCCGCGACTATCCAGCTGTCCATAAGATACCGTGCGCCGGACAAGCCCTCCATATCTTTTACCCAGACATCTCCGAGAAAAAGGGCATATAGACCGATTATGATAAATACCGCAAGCAGTGAAAAGAAAACTGAGGTCTTGTCCTTGAAAAATACCTTTAAATTTCGTACAGTGAAGCCTCTCATTCCCTTATCTCCTTTCCGGTTATCGCGATAAA
>CAYQMY010000316.1:0-1949 GCA_964418735.1 uncultured Oscillospiraceae bacterium
TAACATTATCTTCGTTTAGAAGAATGAACCGCAAGGAGTCAAAGCTCCAAACTGAGGGGGTGGAGCAGGGTTGCAGTACCAGTTTTGCAGATCCTCTTGCTCTGCTCATAGGAATTCCTTTGTTTTTGCTTATTACGCTGGTTGTACCGTGGGGCACTTCGAGGTTTCGGGAAATGGCTGTAAATTCTGTCCTGCTGCTTTTGAATATCAGTATGTTTTACGCGGCTCTGTTGCTAATTCTTCCGATATTAAGGCGAATAATCAGCGCCCGTGCGTGTGCGGTTCTGTGGATAGCGCCGACGATGCTTTACAATACGTTAAACATTTATGATTATTTTTCAAGTCCAAAATTAATACTTACTATGCCGCTTAGGTGGATAAATGTATTTATCGGGATTTGGCTATCCGGCTTTGTTTGCGTGACTATTTGGCAGGTATCGTCCCATTTTTGGTATAGATGGTTTTTGAAGAAAAACTCCGAAAAGGTCACAGATGAGCGTATCCTCGACGCGTGGAGTAAGGAGTCAGAAAGACATGGCATTAAAAAGGAAATCCCGGTTTATGTTTCACCCTCTGTAAGCACGCCGCTGACCATCGGCTGCTATAAGCGAACCATGCGGCTTTATTTGCCCGGACTCAGCTATACCGAAGAGGAGCTTGCGCTCATATTTCAGCATGAGCTTCGGCATATAGTAAGGCTAGATACGCGCATGAAGCTGTTTATGGACATTTTTACCGCCATTAGCTGGTTTAATCCGCTTGCATGGATTGCACGGAGAAAGGCCTCGGATGACCTTGAGCTTAGCTGTGACGAGGCTGTCCTGTCAGACGCTGACGAGGCGACCCGCAGGCTTTATGCCGAGCTTTTGCTCAAAAACGCCGGGAAAAACCGAGGCTTCACCACTTGTCTGTCCGTGAAGGCGAAATCATTGCGCTACAGGCTTCGGAGCGTAGTTAAGCCGGCTAAACGCCTCTCAGGGGGAGTTGTTGTCGGCGCGGCCTTGTTCGGTCTCTTTATGATGCTCGGCACAGTAGCCTTCGCTGACAGCGCCGATACCGTGCAAAAGCAAATTTTTGACAAGGCTCCGGCTGGGATAGTAGTGGATGGTGTAGTTGTAAACAAATGGAATGATAGGCTGGCCCAATACACCAGCGTATATGACTGGAATAAGGACGCTTTGACCGAGCATATCGCGTCGCTTCGTGTGAAGCAGCTTTATAAGTGGAGCTCTGGGGGAATCATTGCATTACAGGAATCTGAAAATGTATCCCGCCAGCTTCATGTTAGATACGCCGAAATAGTTGACGGAAAGAAGGAGAGCGACACTAGCATTGAGCTTCGAGACGGGCTGGTATTCGTAAGCACCTTCTACAGCGTGACCTACAGACGCAATGAGAGTGTATTTGTTTTGGAAGACAAGGTCGACTGGGATTACATTGAATCGCTGCTTGATTTTGATGCACCAAACCCCGACCCGCCGCCGTCGCCGCTAAGCTCACCGGCTATTGATTCCCAGAGCGCCAAGTGATATAATTGTACGAAAATCAGGTATCTGGGAGCTTTACATGAAAATACTAATAGACGCGGACGGCTGTCCGGTTGTGGATATAACCGTTCGGGCGGCAAATAAGCAGGGCATAGAGTGCTTTATTCTCTGTGACACATCCCATGTCTTTGAAAAGGCAGGGGCAACTACCCTGACGTTTTCGAAGGGAGCGGACAGCGTGGATTTTGCGCTGGTAAACCGCGTTTCGGCAGGCGATATAGTTGTCACTCAGGACTACGGGCTCGCCGCGATGTGCCTTTCTAAAAACGCCCTGGTAATTAATCAGGACGGGATGGAGTATACCGCTCAAAACATCGATGCGCTGCTTCTTGCCCGTCACACCGCAGGAAAAATCCGCGGTTCCGGCGGCAGGCTTAAAGGCCCGCCAAAGAGAACCGCGGC
>CAYQMY010000317.1:0-1941 GCA_964418735.1 uncultured Oscillospiraceae bacterium
GCAAATCGTGCGCGACCGGGGGTATCGCGGCCTAAGCCGCGTATCTAGGGGGTATGGATACCCCCTAGAAGCTTATTGCATTTGTAACTGGAAATTGCTCTGTTGCTGCTGAATTACAGCCTGACGGCCCTTGTCGGTCTGTATGCCGTCGTTAGGACTCAAAATACAGAGCAGCTGCTCAAGCTCACCAACATGCTGTCTTTCCTCGTCGGCTATATGGTGCAGCACCTTTTTTACCCTCTCGTCTGTGGTTGCCATTGCATGAGCCTCGTAACCTATTATCGCCTCCAGCTCACCCGCAATGTCGACACGAACGGCCTGTATAAGCTCGTCCGCGGACATCATTTTTTGCACGTTGCCCACAAAGGGATTTCCCAGTAAAGCCATAAAAACACATCCTCTCAATCTGTTAGGATATATTCTTTGCAGAGGGGAGGGTTTTATGCGCCTTTGCACCTAAATCAAATTACCTGGAAAATATAGAACTTGAGATAATTCGTTTCGGGGACGTTCCACAAAATCGGGTGGTCGGGCGACTGCTGACGAGCCTCTATCTGACGGAGCTCAACTGCGGCGTCGGCGGCTGCGGATTTCAGCATTTTTACAAAAAGCTCCTCATCGATAAAGTGCGAGCAGGAGCAGGTTGCGAGGTAACCGCCCCTCGGCAGAAGCTTCATTGCCCGGTAATTGATCTCCTTATAGCCGCGCAGAGCGCTGTCTATGGTTTTTCTGGACTTCGTAAAGGCAGGTGGGTCGAGGATGATGAAGTCATAAGGCTTTTTGCCTGACTTTTCAAGCTCGGGGAGAAGGTCAAAGATGTCGGCGGCTTTAAACTCCATTTTATCGGCAAGTCCGTTGCGCTCCGCGTGTTTTTTCGCGGCCTCAACAGCGGTTTCGGATATATCGACAGCGCAAACGTGCTCTGCTCCGCCCTTGGAGGCGTTCAGAGCGAAGGAGCCGGTGTTTGTAAAGCAGTCAAGCACGCGCTTGCCGGAGGAAATTCTCGCAACGGCTCTGCGGTTATACTTCTGGTCAAGGAAGAAACCGGTTTTTTGCCCGTTTTCTACGTCGACCTCGTACTCAATTCCGTTTTCGCGGATAGTCGTAACGGCTGACTCGGGAAACGGCAGGTTTTCAAGCTTGAACCAGCCCTTGCTCTGCTCAAGACCCTCAAGCGCCCGTATTGAAACGTCGTTTCTTTCGTAGATGCCCTTGATTTCCCGTCCGTCCTCTGTCAGTACCTTATATATCAAGGGGAAGATGATATGCTTCATTTTCTCCATGCCGATTGAGAGCGTCTGAGTTACAACGATATCCCCAAAGACATCTGCGGTCAGTCCGGGGAACTGATCGGCCTCGCCGAATATGAGACGGAAGGCCTCCATATCGTCCGCCATTACCGTTTTGCGGTACTCCCAGGCGTAGCGGATGCGGCGCTCAAAGAAGGCTTCGTCAAACCTGTCGTTCGCGTTGCGTGAGATTATGCGGACACGGATTTTCGATTGTCTGCTCAAAATGCCCGTGCCCAGATATCTGTTTTTATCGCTTACGACATCTACCAGCGAGCCGTTTTCTATATCGTTGTCAGCACTTTTATTGAGAAGCTCTGCGTCATATACCCACGGATGCCCGCGCTCGAGTGCCGCCTGAGCCTTGCGGGAAACGGCTATGACTGGGTATGCGCGTTCTTGTTTCATAATTATGACTATTCCTTTCTAAAGGCACAAAACGACCATGAAAAAGTAATGGTCATTTTTCGGTTGCCGCTTAAGCATAAATATAATTTCATCATACCACATTTTTCTTCCCTGCGCTACTTTGTGACCTTGTTACTGAATATTGATTTATCGAGTAGTATTATCTAATCAAATCAAAAAATATCATTGCTTTAATGAAAGACTAACTATTAAATGTCAAGCATGTAAATGAGGATAAACGCCA
>CAYQMY010000318.1:0-1909 GCA_964418735.1 uncultured Oscillospiraceae bacterium
ACGCGCATGTGCGCATTCCGTGCGCATGCGCTATAATTTCAAGCCGTGCCGTCGGAGACGGCACATGGCATATTATATCATGATTGAAAATCATGATATAATTTTTGAATAGTTAATAAAGGGGTATTACCATGAAAAAAATTGCGGCATTTATTGGTTCCGGCAACATGGGCGGCGCTTTTATCCGTGCGGCTGCGCGGGCTGTCGATCCTAAGGAAATAATAATTACTGACTTTGAGCCTGAAAAGGCGGCTGCTCTGGCCGAGGCGACGGGATGTTCTTCGTCTGCGGATAATCTGGAGGCGGCACGGAGCGCAAAATTTATAGTTTTGTGCGTTAAGCCTCAGGTGCTGCCCTCAGTGCTTACTCCGCTCGTATCCATTTTACGCGAAGCGGAGGAGATAAGTGAGCCCAAGGTGCTCGTCTCCATAGCCGCGGGCATAACTATAGCTAAGCTTCGCAGCATCGTCGGCTCGGACACCCAGCCGATTATCCGCGTGATGCCGAATACCCCCGCGCTTATAGGCCGGGGGCTTATGATACTTACCACCGACGGAAGTGCTTCAGAAGAGGACATGTCCGCCCTCAGCAGAATGGCCGAAGCCTGCGGTGAGGTTTCCAGACTGGACGAAAAGTTTTTCGATCAGGCCACTGTTATCGCAAGCTGCAGTCCGGCTTACGCGTATATGTTTATCGAGGCGCTTGCCGAAGCCGGCAAGGCTATAGGCCTCGATTACGAAACCTCCCTTTCTTACGCCGCGCGCGCTATGCTCGGCTCCGCCGCAATGGTGCTTGAAACCGGCATTTCCCCGGACGAGCTTTGCAGAATGGTCTGTTCTCCCGGCGGCTCGACAATAGCGGGCGTAAACGTCCTTCGTGAGAAGGGCCTTTATAAGCTGATAGACGAGGCAGCGGACGCATCTTACAAAAGAAACATCGAGTTAGGTAAATAACAAGGAGGTGCGGCGATGGGCAGAATAATGGCTGTTGATTTCGGCGACGCCCGAACCGGCGTCGCGTTCTCGGACATATCAAAAACGCTTGTTGGCGAAGCCTTTGTTATAAAAGAATTCAATTTTGAGCGTCTTGCGAAGCGTCTTTGCGAAGAAGCGAAGTCTCATGGTGCGGAAAAGATAGTGCTCGGCTACCCTAAAAACATGAACGGCACAGTCGGCGTTCGCGCCGAAAAAAGCGCAGCGCTGGCCGAGAGGCTTCGTGAACTCGGCGCTCCCGAGGTGCTTTTGTGGGACGAGCGCAGGACGACAGTAGACGCGCATAGGATTCTCGGAGAAACCGGGAACTTCGGCAAAAAGCGCAAGGATACAGTGGATGCCGTAGCAGCGACCTTGATTTTAGAAGGTTATCTCAACAGTTTGAGGTTATAAAAGCAGCTAAAACGGATCAAAAGTACAATTTTTACAATTATTTAAAAATTATGTTGACCTTTTGCCACTCACTGTGGTATAGTATTTGCACCTGTCGATGGAGAGGTTTATTTTTGCGTGCAAAAATTCTTTCCTAATTTTATACAGGGAGGCAAGGTGCCGGCGTCGGCCGACACAATATTAAAGGAGGTGCCGTAACGAAATGCGAGTTAAAATTACACTCAGATGCACTGAATGCAAGCAGAGAAACTACAACACGGTGAAGAACAAGAAGAACACACCGGATCGCTTGGAAATGAACAAATACTGCCGTTTCTGCCGCAAGCATACCCTGCACAGCGAAACGAAGTAGACAGGGGGATTATAGATGGCTTTTCAAGAAGACAGACTGCCCGAGAGGGATATTAATACCCCCGATGAGGAACCCAAAAAGAAGGGCAAGCAGAAGGAAGGCAACTTCTTTACGCGCATGTTCAGCAATTTGGCCCGTTGGTTCAGAGAAATGAAGAGCGAGCTGAAGAAGG
>CAYQMY010000319.1:0-1304 GCA_964418735.1 uncultured Oscillospiraceae bacterium
GAATATACCCGGAGTATAAGGATATCTATGCCTTTCACATATTTTACAATAACACAAAGGCGAAATCGGAATGTGAGTGTTATCTTGAAGAGAACTTCGAGATAGCCGCAATGTCGATTATGCCGACGAGACCTGTTCCGGAGATAACCGAAAGCCCGATTATTTGGCGCTACTTCGTCAATCCTAGGAAAAGAAGTCTTGAGGAAAGCCAGCTCGATGAGCTTGAGTTTGTCGCGCGCTTTGTCACCAAGGTCAATTCCAATATCGACGGAGCCTACATTTTCTCCAGCGGAAAGAATATGGGCGTTTTCAAAGCCGTCGGATATCCCGAGGATGTAGGCGTATATTACAAGCTTGAGGAGTACGCGGGCTACAGCTGGACGGCACACGGACGCTACCCGACGAACACCCCGGGCTGGTGGGGCGGAGCGCATCCTTTTGCGCTGCTAGACTACACCATCGTACATAACGGAGAAATATCCTCCTACGATGCGAATCGCCGCCACATCGAGATGTTCGGCTACAAGTGCAATCTTCTTACCGACACCGAGGTTATTACATATATCATCGATTACCTTGTGCGCCGCGTAGGCCTGACACTTGAGGAGACCGCGAACGTTATCGCCGCTCCGTTCTGGTCAACCATTTCGCGCTGCAGCGAGGAAGAGAAGGACAGACTTACCTACCTGCGTAACGTATTTGCGGGTCTGCTCATAAACGGCCCGTTTTCCATCATCCTCGGCTTCAACGGGGGAATGATGGCGCTAAACGACAGACTGAAGCTTCGCTCT
Source organism: uncultured Oscillospiraceae bacterium (assembly GCA_964418735.1). Lineage (GTDB taxonomy): Bacteria > Bacillota > Clostridia > Oscillospirales > Oscillospiraceae > DUPK01. The sequence goes on from CAYQMY010000319.1 coordinate 792, forward strand.
ATGGTTTGCGCCGAAAAGGGCGACATGGCCTATGTCGCGAGCGAGGAAAGCGCAATCCGCGTTATCGAGCCCGAGCTTGACAGAGTGTGGGCTCCCAAAGGCGGAGAGCCGGTTATATTTACCTTAAATGGAGGCGAGCACAAATGCCGATAAACTATATTTACCCGGACTTTGAAGTCCACAGAGACCTTGACCGCTGCATTGCCTGCCGCGCCTGCGAAAGACAATGCGCGAACGAGGTGCACAGCTATGATGAGGATCTCAAAAAGATGGTGGCCGACGAATCGAAATGCGTAAACTGCCACCGCTGCGTAACAATCTGTCCTACAAGAGCCCTTAAAATAGTTAAGACTGACCATACTTTTAAAGAGAACGCAAACTGGAGCGGAACGCTTATTTCGGACATCTACCGTCAGGCTGAGAGCGGCGGTATGCTGTCCACATCCATGGGAAATCCGACTCCGCTGCCGGTCTACTGGGACAAAATGCTCATAAACGCATCTCAGGTTACAA
>CAYQMY010000319.1:1329-1868 GCA_964418735.1 uncultured Oscillospiraceae bacterium
GATTGACCCGCTTCGCGAGCCGATGGAGATACGCACCTATATAGGACAGAAGCCGGATTCCATAAAGAGAGACGAAAACGGAAAGATCATCACCGACACGACTCCTCAGCTTGAGCTTGCCATTCCCGTGATGTTCTCCGCAATGTCCTACGGCTCCATAAGCTACAACGCGCATGAAAGCCTTGCACGTGCTGCATCGGAGCTCGGCATCTTTTACAACACCGGAGAGGGCGGACTTCACAAGGACTTCTACCAGTACGGCCCGAACACCATCGTGCAGGTAGCCTCCGGACGCTTCGGAGTTCACAAAAACTATCTTGAGGCTGGAGCCGCGATTGAAATTAAGATGGGTCAGGGCGCAAAGCCCGGAATCGGCGGACACCTTCCCGGCGCAAAGATTACGGCGGATGTTGCCAGAACCAGAATGATCCCCGAAGGCACAGACGCAATTTCTCCCGCGCCTCACCACGATATCTACTCAATTGAAGACTTAAGACAGCTCGTTCTCTCGCTTAAAGAGGCGACAGACTATAAAAAGC
>CAYQMY010000320.1:0-1862 GCA_964418735.1 uncultured Oscillospiraceae bacterium
TGTAAACGTAAAACCAGCCGGCACCTTGAGTTTATTGTCAAGGTATCGGCTGGCAATCAATAAAAATCTGAGACGTTATTCACAACAAGTCGCGTTCGTCGGTTCCTAGCAAATCGCAAAGAGCATCATTCATCAGAATCCTGAAATCATCGTCCGAGATATTGCGGTTTTCGGCATACTCGTACTTGGCTTCAACGGTATTGGCAAATTTCCGAGCAAGACGGTAATCCTCACGTTCCACCGCCGGGAAGTGTTCAATGACATAACCTGAATAATCACGCTCAAAATCATCCCTTGACATTTTGCTGTCGGCAAAATCCGATACAAAATCTATTAAAAAAGCAGTGTGCTTTCCGACCCTCATGTGTTCTCCTCCCAAGCACATTTTTCAGGCTGTTTACCCTTTGGAATAGGCGAAAATACCCGCTCTGGAATCGCCGTGCTGCCCGGCAGAAAATCCTCAGTTTTCATTATGTAACCGGGTTTCCCGAGGTTTGGAGCGTTTTTAAAAATCCACGATAAATATTCATATGGGTTCAGGCCGTTTTCTCTTGCCGATACTATCAAGCTGTAGTATACCGCGCTGGCATGTGCTCCGTTCGGAGTGTTGGAGAAAAGCCAGTTTTTACGTCCCATCACAAACGGACGGATTGTTCTTTCGGCTCGATTGTTGCTGATTTCCAGCCTACCGTCAAGCAGATAACGTTCAAGATATTTTCGTTGTGCCTCGGCGTAATATATTGCCCTTCCCATCAGGGTTTTCGGAGGCTCGCGGAGCGACCCGAGCCACGCGTAAAAATCATCCATCAGAGGCTTGGAAAAACGTTCGCGCTCCTTGAATCGGTCCTCGGGGGACAGCAATGCAAACTGTTTCTCATAACGAAACAGCTTATCACAATAGGCAATCCCTTTCGCGGCTGCGGACGAATCTCTCTTGTCTTTAGGTATCGTTTGCAGTGCCTCATCGAATTTTCGTCGAGCATGCGCCCAGCAACCCACGACGGTGACATTACCAGGCAGCCGGTGATATCCATCGTATCCGTCCGTATGGAGATATCCTTTGAAATTCCTTAATAGCTTTTCTGGGTTCTCGGCCTTCCTATTCGGCTGGTAGTCATACAGAACAATTTGATGTTTTGCCTCGCCGCTTGTACGGTAGAGCCACATGTAGCTTTTGCTCTTGGCGGGCTTGCCGTCCTCATGCAGTACCTGAAGGGTGGTTTCATCCGCGTGCAGAACCTCATGCTCGCATAACCGCCGCTTCATCTCGGCGTATATAGGCTCCAGCCAGTCGGTACAAGCTTTGATGAGCCAGTTGGACATGGTCTGACGTGAAAGCTTAATGCCGGAAAGCGCCCATTCTTGCTCCTGCCGATAAAGCGGGCTACCCATAACAAATTTCTGCGTGGCAATATGGGAGACCGCTTCGGGAGACGCAAACCCACCCTTTATGACAGGCTCGGGCATATCTGCTTTAACAATTGGTACATGGTCTGAGGATGCCTCGCAGTGGCGGCAGGCATAGACGTAGCGCACATGGCGTACAATCACAGCTTTTGCCGGGATGATTTTCAGTTCCTCCCGAACATCCTCGCCCATTTTGTGCAGGGGGCAGCCGCAATCGAGGCAAATTCGTTTTTCTTCAGGCAATTCATGTGCAATTATTTCTACTGGTAAATCCTCCGGCAGCTTGTCAGTCGTAAGGCGGGTTTTCTTGCGGTAATGTGCCTTAACCTCCGCAATCTCCGGCTCCGGTGCTGTCAATGCGGCGGACTGCTCCGCTTCGTTGAACAGGTAAAGCTGATTCAGGTCCGTCTGTTCGCTGGATGCGCCAAATTGCTTATGCTTCGCAAGGCGGAATT
>CAYQMY010000321.1:0-1857 GCA_964418735.1 uncultured Oscillospiraceae bacterium
ACGCCACCGAGGTCAGCACAGCATCACCGTCTGTCGTTACAGAGCCGACCGCCCAGGCGTTTGCAGCTCCGAAGCTGATACTAATCTCCGCATTACCCGTGGGGAGCCAGAGATAGAGCTTGCCCTCGCTGTCGGTTTTCGCGGTAAAGGTTGATGCGCCAATTGTACAAGAAACCTCTGTATTGTTTACTGTGTTTCCGTCGGCGTCCTTGACATTCACGGTCGTCAGGTAAACTTCATCATTACCCGCGTTTTTTACTGTAGAGGCAAAGCTAATAATGGAAAGAGCCTTTACCGAACCGCCGGTTATTTTCACTGTAGAGGGACTCATAGTACCATAACCGGTACCAACAGCCTCTGCATAATCGTATCCGCCTTTGGCTGTCACTGTACCGCCTGTAATCAAGACATCGCCTATATTAAAATAGCCTCCGCCTACACCCGCTCCTGCGCTGGGAGAAGTGGAGCCCGTTGCGGTCACTTCTCCCCCATTGATGATGACTGTTCCGCCAAGACCCATCAAAGAGCCGCCGATACCCGCCCCGCCTGGACCGCCGAAGGCGTTTATTACGCCGCTGTTGATGGTAATGCTTCCTGCATCTTTGTTTCCTGAATTGCCGTCAAATTGATTGAAGCCGCCGCCGATACCCGCGCCGTTTCCGCTGGCTCCGCCGCTTGCGTTGAGTATTCCCGTTCCGCCGATTACTATAGACGCGCCCTCCGGAACAAAGAGTCCGGCAACGCTCACTTCACTTGTTCCGAGTGAAAGGGTGTTCTCCGTTCCTGCCGCCAGCGTTAGGTTGACAGTTGAGCCGGTGGCCACTGAGAGCGGTGAAAAGTTAAGTATAGTTATGCTTACGCCGTCCAGTGTAATGTTCGCCGTCGGGGCAGTGACGACGATATGCGTCGGATGGGCAGCCTGAGTAGATGTCCCGGTAAGCGTATAGTCTCCGCTATCCGTTATTGTCACAAGATACTCCGTCAGCGAGTTCACGCTAAGCTCCTCACAGGTATAGCCTGTATATGTACCCACTGCGACAGTTGAGACATTAATCACCTCAGGGTCTGCCGCCAACGCCATCTGCGGCAAGAAGCCTGCCGGCAGGGCAAGCGTCAGAAAAAATGCAAAAATCTTTTTTGTTTTCATTTTTTATCTCTCCTTTAATTGCTTAATCTGTGCTATTTCAAAGATTTCCGTTACCGAAATCTCAATAAACTCGTTCCAGCGGATGCATTGTCCGTCCGTCACGGCGCTGCAAAACAGTTTTTCGTCCCTTAGCTGCTGAAACCTCATAGTTTTCAGCTTGGGCTTCATATCCAGCGTCAGAGCAGTACCGTTATCAAACCTGACCCTTATCAAGTAATCGCCCATCGGCTGTATAAATTGGATTGTGGGCATAAAACGACTCCTTCCGACAAAAAAATCCACCCTACACAATTGTAGGGTGGATGATAAACTGCGTCTATTACCCAGTGGGTATTAATTAATCATTTCTTTCGTTAGGAGTGCCCGCGAGCTGATATTCAGCTTTATGAAAATGCTTTTCAAATCGCGCTTTACGGTGTTCGGCGATATGTAAAGGGCTTTTCCAATCTCATTGTTGTTCATGCCCTCTGTTACAAGCAGGGCGATTTCCTTTTCGCGGGCCGTGAGTTTTGGCGCTTTTTTCGCAAAATGCTCATTCTTTATCCGGTCTATAGCCGACCTATATTGACTTGCGGTTTTTATGACCTCTTTAATAAATCCGCAGTATGCTTCCTCCCGAAGCAGAGCATCAAGAAGGGGAGCAAGCTCGACCGAATTCTCAACAAACGGCATGATAAGATGATCAGGCGCAGCCATGTCGATTGCCCGCC
>CAYQMY010000322.1:0-1829 GCA_964418735.1 uncultured Oscillospiraceae bacterium
AGCCCCTCTTCAAATGACGCGGTGCGCGCAATATCGATACTTATGGCTATAACAGGGCATCTGGACAGGCCGGGCTGCAATCTCTTTCCCCAGGCAGACGCAGCCATCCCTCGCCCGAAATCGGTAAACATTCCTGAGCGCTATACCAAAGAAATGGTAGACAAGCTTGTAGGTCCTGAATTCCCTAAGTGCTTTCAGCCCTTCGTAGAGGGTACCTCCTCGGCATATTACAGGGTTTTGGAAAGTGTTTTGACTGAAAAGCCTTATCCTATAAGGACTATTATCGCGCCGGGCACACAGCCCTCCGTGAGTACGCGCGGTTCGAAAAAGGTTATCGAGGCACTTAAAAAGCTCGATTTTTATGTGGTTATTGACGTCACGCGCACCGCCGACATGAACTATGCCGACATCGTTTTGCCTACGACAACGCCTTACGAGGCGGACTATCCATTTGAAACCCGCGACAACTGGATTATGGCAAGAAACAAGGTCATTGAGCCGCTTGGAGACTATAAGTCGATTTTTGACTTCTTTCTGGAGCTTGGCGTAAAAATGGGCTACGGAGACGACTTCTGGAACGGAGATATTACTGCCTGCCAGAACGAGCTCTTGTCACCGTTCAAGATGACCTTGGACGAGCTGCGCTCACATCCGACGGGCATTGTCTACAGTGCTTCGAAATCAGAAAAAACCTACGAAAACTACGAAAAGGCCTTTGCCAAAAAGAGCACAAGGCTTGACAAGGCACCATATCTGCCGCAGGGCAAGGTGGCAATATACAATACCAGCTTTGAGGAAAACGGCTTTACTCCCCTTCCCGAGTGGCGCGAGCCTCCCGAAAGCCTCACAGGAACCGAGGAGCTTGCCAAGAAATATCCGCTTCTTTTGTCGGACTATCACACCTCGAAGATGTACTCCGCCTCCTGGAACAGAAATGTTCCCTACTTAAGAGAAATTGAGCCATATCCCACGCTGCACATACATCCCGAAACGGCAAGGGTCAGGAATATCAAGGACGGCGACTGGATAAAGGTTGAGTCACCCCACGGATGGATTAAGGTAAAATCTGAGATTTTTCCGGGTATGCGCCCCGACACGGTCATGATGCTTCACGGCTGGTGGCAGGGCTGCAGCGAGCTGGGCTTTGCCGATTACCCGCTTCTCGACGGAGGGGCAAACGTCAACAATATGTACAGTGTAGCGCCTAAGGCCTTTGACCCCTTAGTGACTGCCATGAGCAGCCAGACGCTTGTGGAGGTACGAAGATATGAAGAATGAATTCGGCTTTGTTTTTAATAAAGAAAACTGTATTCAGTGTCTTGGCTGCGAGACTGCCTGCAAGTCATGGCGCAAAGTTGAGCTGGGCGTAAGATGGAGACGGGTATTTAATGTCTGGGATGGCAAATACCCGGACGTTAGGTGCGGCGCTCTTATGCTTTCCTGCCAGCACTGCGTCGAGCCTGAATGCGAAAGAGTATGTCCGGTTGACGCGATTAAGAAAAGAGCAGATGGAGCAGTACTTGTTGATACCAAAAAATGCATCGGTTGCAGAGCCTGCTTTGAAGCCTGCCCCTTTGATGTGCCTCAATTCGGCGCGGACGGGTTCATGCAAAAATGCGACATGTGCCTCACCGCAGGAAGCGAGTATATCCTCCCCCCCTGCGTCAGAACCTGCCCCACACATGCGCTTGAGCTGAAGAAAATGATCCCTGAAGAGAAAAAGGAAAGAGAAGCCCTATTAGCCGAAGAGCTAACTAAGATAACTGGTAATTCTTAAAAACTACTGCAAGCGCTGCCTGCCGGAAGCCTTATCAGTATTTAAGTAAAAA
>CAYQMY010000323.1:0-1828 GCA_964418735.1 uncultured Oscillospiraceae bacterium
GCTTCCTGAAGCGCCTCTGTTTTTGCCGAAAAATAGTAATAATGTTCTTCGTCTTTATGCGTTTCCATAAACCGGGTCAGCAGCTTGTCGTAATTAGTGTAGGCAACGAGCTGCTGCTCATGCACACCATCTGTTACAAGACAGTACAAACAACCCACCATACAGCCCTTAACAGGCGTTACTTCATATGTAAGCGTAGGACATCTATCCGTGTAATTGTGTATGTCCAGATTACTGTCAAGCGGGATTTCCTCCTCGACAACATAAGGAATCGGTATCACATTCTTTGTTTCCAGGCGATTAATGAAAGATTGCGACCCTCTTATAAGCCCCTCAATCGTGTCGTCATCTGGTGTTACCTTGACACCGAGTTTTTTGAGATATTCTCTGTCGATAATGTGGGGCGCAAAACCCTTCATGCTATATACGTCGGGCGTGTGATAATAAACCGGTTCAAGTTTTTTCATTCTTTATCTTTTTCTCCTCTGTATCTGCTTTTTCATCGTATTTATGGCTGCCGCTGGCAATAACAAGCACTGCGCCGATACAGGGAGTTAATATAAGAGATGCAAAAAAGTATCCCCAAAAGCCGAATTTCCGGTAACGGCCGCAATATGCCACTATTAAGCTCAGCACCACATATGGTATTGTAAACGCCATAACTTATCCCCCATTAACCATATAGATTTTATTATCTCAAGAGTCCTTGGATGTGGTGCCGCTGTCTTTAGCTGTAACACTTCCCATTTTGTCAAGAAAATCTGATGAAATACTGTCGTTCATTTCGGGATGCTCTTTTAAAAACAAATCCAACAAATCATTGTATTCGTTAATAGCATCCGTCATCTCTTTAAGCTTTGCTTCATACTCGTCTGACGTATCATCAATAGAAATGTCGTCAGTTTCTGCCTTTGTGCCTTCCTCCAAGCTTTTGCTGTTATCAAAAACGTCCGAATTAAGCATCAGGGGCAAACCGTCCTTGTCGCCGATAATGACAAGCTTCGCGTTATCTGATTCGGCAAGCTTCAATGTAGCCTGAATACCCATAAAACGCAGGTAGTTTTCCGTTAAGCCCTTGTTTACAATCTGTTGGGTAAAACGAGTACTCTCGGCTTCTATGTATGATTTTTTAAATGCCTCGAACGCCTCGAGCACCTTGTATCTTTGTTCAAGCACCTTTTGTTCGGATACAAACTTCTCCTCAATTGATGTCGCCATTTTTTCGGGCAGGTCAATTTGCTTAATCAAAAACGCGGTTATCTCAAAGGGAAAATCTTGAAATGTAGTGACAAGCAGGTTTTCTATTTGATCCTGAAGTACAAGAGGGTCGCCGTCATAAAGCTCACTTTGCTCATACGATCCAACTGTGCTTCGCACCGTTGATTCCACCGCAGGAATGATGATTTTCTCCGCATAATTTTCTCCTATGAGCTTGTGGAGTGAACCTACCTGCTCCTTGTCAACCCGCCAAACTGCAGATAGGCTGATATCGACAGACAAGCCGCCTTTTGCAAGTGCCGTTACGGTAAACTCTCTTGATTGGTACCTTGTGTCGTAAACGATTATTTTGTCCCACGGGAGTTTAAAATGAAAACCCTCGCTAAGAAAAGACGATGTCACTGTCCCCCCGAAAAAGCGGCTGTAATAAACGCCTACTTCCCCGCCAAAAATCGTCAATGTGACAAACGGCCATAGTATAACGGCAATCAAAATCAAAGTGATAAAAAACACTGCAAATTCCATCTTCTTAGACGACATATGGTTTTGATGCATAAACATTTTCTTTTTTTCGTTTGAATTAGCCATAATTATCCCCAAATCTAAGGCA
>CAYQMY010000324.1:0-1827 GCA_964418735.1 uncultured Oscillospiraceae bacterium
AAAAACGAAAAAAGATTCGGAGATTTTTTGTTCCGCGAAGGCGATAAAGTGATGCAAATCAGAAATAACTATGATATAATGTGGAAAAAAGGCGAAATCTCGGGCGCGGGCATTTTTAACGGTGATGTCGGCAGGATTTTAGCCATCAATAACCATGAGCAAACGGTTATCGTAGACTTTGAGGACAGAGTGGCTACATACTCCTTCGATATGCTTATTGAGCTTGAACCGGCTTACGCCATGACAGTTCACAAGGCTCAGGGAAGCGAGTATAAGGCCGTCATATTTTCCGCGTTTAAAGGTGCGTCGGGGCTGCTTTCGAGACCGCTTCTCTATACCGCTGTGACAAGGGCGCGCGACCTTTTGATAATAGTAGGAGACAATGAGATAATACGGCAGATGACAGAAAACAACCGCAGGCAGAGAAGATACAGCGGACTTAAAATCAGGCTTGAGTCCGGAAGGGATTAGTAGTGTAACCACTGATTCTACTCGATTAAATCAGTGATTACCAAGGCAGGAGGTGCCTTATGTCCAGAGGATTTTTCTCGAGGCTTTTAGATTTGCTGTTTCCGCCGCGCTGTACCTTTTGCAGAAGATTTTTAAAAAATAACGAGAAGTGTATCTGCGAGGAATGCGGAAAAACGCTGCCCTATGTCGAAAAAGTCGGCAGGAAGGGCGAGTTTTTCTCCGTCTGCGTATCTCCACTTTATTATAAGGACCGCGTGAGGTCTGCCGTCCTGCGCTTTAAGTTTAAAAGCGCAACAAATTACACGACCTGTTTTGGGAAAATCCTCGCCGAGTGCATAAGCGACAATCTTAAGGGGAAATACGACTATATCACCTGGGTGCCGCTGAGTGAAAAGCGCCGTAAAAAGCGCGGCTACGATCAGGCGGCGCTGCTCGCGATGGCAACCGCGCTTGAGCTTGACGACGTTGCGATAGAGATACTGCGAAAGCCGGTAGATGTGCCCGCACAGTCGGGAGTGGGCGCAGCGGAAAAGAGAAGGGCTAACGTCAGTGGCGTTTACGAGGTGATAGAACCCGAGATTATAATGGGTAATCGGATACTGGTTATTGATGACATTATTACGACAGGTGCCACCTTGTCGGAGTGCGCAAGAATTCTGCTCACAGCGGGCGCTAAGGAAGTCTTATGCGCCGCGCTTGCTACAACTGAGAGAGATTAAAATACGGAGGATATTATGCTGCTGATAGGAAGAGATATCGGAATAGATCTTGGAACCGCCACAGTTCTCGTATATGTTAAAGGAAAAGGAATAGTTCTGCGCGAGCCCTCCGTGGTCGCTATGGACCGAAATTCGGGCAGGCTGCTTAAGGTCGGCGAGGAAGCCGAAAAAATGCTCGGCAGGACGCCCGGAAATATTGTCGCAATCAGACCTCTGCGTCAGGGCGTTATCTCCGATTACGAAATGACCGAGCGCATGCTCAAGGAAATGATAAGCAAGGTCACGGCCTTCAGCCTTGTAAAGCCGAGGCTTGTTATATGCGTGCCGAGCGGTATAACCGAGGTCGAGGAGAGAGCGGTTATCGACGCGGGCATTCAGGCCGGCGCGAGAAAGGTATTCTTAATAGAAGAGCCTGTCGCCGCGGCCATAGGCGCGGGCATCGATATCACAAGGCCGGACGGACACATGGTCGTTGATATCGGAGGCGGCACAACAGACGTCGCTGTCGTATCTCTTTCGGGCGTGGTCGCGGCGCAGTCAATAAAGATTGCGGGCGACACCTTTGACGAAGCGATTGTTAAGTATATCCGCAAAAAGCATAATGTCCTCATCGGTGAGCGCACCGCTGAGGAGCTTA
>CAYQMY010000325.1:0-1824 GCA_964418735.1 uncultured Oscillospiraceae bacterium
ACAGCGATAGAAATCGTGTGCAATACAGCAAGGCAATTCTTGAGTATTTGTATACTTATATAGTTAAGCTTTACGGCAAGTATTTGTCGTTCGATAAAAACGAAATATTTCTCAACAGCCTGCGCGACCTTCTGAAGGATTCTCTGGACAACAAGACGATTACCGCTACTCAATGGATAAAAGCTTTTGAGGAAAACGGATGGTCTCCAAGCGACGAGCTTCAGCTGGTTCAGTTTAAACCAAATCTGCGGTACGATAAAAATATATATGCCGATTATTACAGCACCGAAATTGAGCGTATATGGCGAAAGTGCGTCTGCTTTGAATATCAGAACAATCTTCTTCTTTTTATTAACCGCCGCAAATTTGAAGCGCCCGAAAAAATGGATTTCAAACAGGCTTTGGCTTATTTTCTGCGCGAAAGTCTTATGGTCGCCGGGATAAGCCGGGTATTTACTGATATGGAATACCTCCTACCTGCCTATAAGCAGACTCAAATTGCCCTTGAATTCGGAATCCGCAATTCTCCTGCCTTTTGGTATCACTACTTTAACGACTACACTCTCAGCTATATACTAAGTCGGGGTACGGAGCAGTTTAAGCCCGAGCATATCTGCAGTGAAAAGCTGCTTAAGCTAAGGGCGTATGATGCCGAAAAAAACACCGAATATTTCAAGACCTTGTGGGTGTATTTTCAAAGCCTGTTTAACTCAACCGAAGCCGCAAGACAGCTTTATATTCAGCGCAGCTCCTTTCATTACAGGATGGACAGAATCCAGCAGCTGACAGGAATGGATTTCGGCGCCAAGCGTGAGCTGCTTTATCTGGCAATGTCCTTTGAGATACTGGGCGTGGATAATGATACGGAAAACGCAAAGGACGAGTAAATAATGTGCGCTGAACAAAGCCAAAAGCGTAAAAATATATAATTTAAGTTTAAAACAAATTTATTTACCTATTGACATTGTAGGTAGTCTGTGATAATATCCTATCAATCTACAAGAATGGTAGGTAATTGATATGGAAAATATCTTTGAGCGTCTGCTCCGTGCTAACTTCCGTTTTGGGCGAATGCGCCGATGTTGTTGTGAGAATATTAAGTAAGATTATAAAAACAACATTATAGGAACCGCTGATTAATTCGCGGTATCTAAAAACGAAAGGATAATTAAAAATGTCTAACAATAATTACAAATTTGAAACCCTGCAGCTTCACGTTGGTCAGGAGAATCCCGATTCTGCCACCGACGCGAGAGCTGTACCCATATACGCGACAACCTCTTACGTTTTCCGCGACAGCGCGCAGGCGGCGGGTCGATTCGGCCTTACCGAAGGCGGAAACATATACACCCGCCTGATGAACCCGACTTCGGATGTCTTCGAGAAGCGCATTGCGGCGCTTGAAGGCGGGGCGGCGGCGCTTGCCACTGCTTCCGGCTCTGCGGCAATCACCTACGCAATTCAGAATATCGCAAAGGCCGGAGACCATATTGTCTCATCCGCTAATATTTACGGGGGTACATACAACCTCTTTGCGAACACCTTTACCGAATGGGGAATTGAAACGACCTTTGTGGACGGAAGCGACCCTGAAAGCTTTGAAAAGGCAATAAAGCCGAACACGAAGGCGGTTTTTATTGAGTCGCTCGGCAATCCAAACTCCGACATCATCGACCTTGACGCGGTTTCGGAAATAGCGCACAAAAACGGCATTCCTGTTATCGTCGACAACACCTTCGCGACTCCCTTCCTCTTCCGTCCCATTGAGCACGGCGCGGATATAGTTGTCCACTCCGCAACCAAGTTCATCGGCGGTCACGGCAC
>CAYQMY010000326.1:0-1814 GCA_964418735.1 uncultured Oscillospiraceae bacterium
GGCTAAAGCCGCGATACCCCCGGTCGCGCACAATTTGCGCGGGCTGTGGTATTTTTCCGAGAAGTGAATTCCCAGAAAAATGGATTTGAATTTTCCCTGCTAGGGAGTTTTTTGACAGTCTGAAACCGGCTAAATGGAAGTTCCATTTAGCCGGTTTGTTTTTTGCGTTATTCTTATAATTGTTTCTTTTTAGTCTTATAAAACAGCAATATCAGACCGCCGATAATCGCGGCAATCGACAGGACCTGCGAAAAAGAAAGAATATAGACAAATCCGCGATAGCTGTCATCGCGAAAGTACTCGAGAGCAAATCTCACAATACCATACGAAAGCAGATAGGCGGCAAGAAGCTTTTTGGGACTGCAGCGCTTATGCTCAAGATATATCAGAAATGCAAAAATCAAAAACTCGCAGGCACTTTCGACTAATTGAACCGGAAAGAGATGGACATGATTCGGAGCAATAGGGGAAATCGTGTAGCTTATCCCCCACTCAGGACTTACCGGCACGCCATAGCAGCATCCAGCTAAGAAGCAGCCTATTCGGCCTATTGCGTGAATGAGTGGCACCGTCGGGAGCAGAGGATAAATGAAGTCGAAAAACCTCAGATGAAACTTACGGCTGTAAATCATAAGTCCAAGTATTGCGCCTGCAAAACCACCGTAGAAAACAAAGCCACCGTAAACGTATAGGTTCATAAATATTTCCGGATTTGAAAGTAGGTAGTTGAAATTACCTATTATTTCACCTATGTTTTGTATAAGATACAGGGTTTTTGCCCCGATAAGCGCACCGATCAGAGCATAAATGTACCCATAAAAACAGTCTTCCCTCTTAAGCTTTGAGTTCTTTGACAGGAAGAAGATGGCTAAATAACCGCTGAAAACTCCAAGCATAGCCATCACGCCGTACATTGGGATTTGTTTTCCAAACACCGTTATATATGGCAGCATAATTCTTCTTTCCGAGAAAAAAGGAGACGCTTTTACGCCTCCTTATCTCTTATGTAGATTAAATTATCGAAAAGCCCCGTAGGCCGCAAGAGTACCGGCACAGGCAACGCAGGCGATAAATACCAGACCGCCGCCGACAAGCCCGATTATTGACAAAACAAATCCCGCGGTTCGGATGCCATCATTATATCCAGCTTTCTTAGAATTGATAGCCTGCACAATGCCGATAATGCCGAGCACAACCGATAAAAACGCAGAGTAACCAAAAAACCAGCAAACGACTGAAATAATTCCTAGCACAAGGCTGGCGGTAGCCGCACCTTTACCGGGGATATTACTATTTTCCATAATTCCCACTCCTTACTGTTTAGTTCGCTCGCTAAAAGCAAGCAATTCTTTGTTTAAGATATATTATTCGACAAAAATTGTCAATGATTTCTTGATTCCACTCATTAAACAACTTATTGTGCTATTGCGCACCATTTGCTGCGGCTGCGGCCATCGCGCAGTCAATTGCAAGCACCACGGAGAGAGCCGTGATTTCGTCCCTTTCATCGGCAATATCCAGCTCGTAGCAATCGCCCCAGGTCATCCACTCCTTGTGGATGGTTACTATAACGTGGCCATTTTGTGTGATTTCATAATCGTGCGCCCAAAAGTCGCCGTTAATCTCCCAGCCAAGTCCATCTATGCTGTACTTCGGGTGCAGAAATGTAAACTCTTTCACTATTTCGGCAATCTGTATTCCCTGCACGAACACGAAATAGCGCGGCAGGAAGCTAAACAGCTTCTGCTGTATAAAAGCACTTTCCGAGCCAGAGGTATTGTACACATGCAGCTTTTTCCCAAAGGAAAAGAACT
>CAYQMY010000327.1:0-1791 GCA_964418735.1 uncultured Oscillospiraceae bacterium
CCGACTTATCCCCAAGAGGGAGTTCCAAGAGGGGGAATCGCATTCCCCTTCTTGGTTGTTTCAAGGAGAGGGAGATTCATAAGAGGGAGAGGGAAATCTAAATCCCTCTCCCTCTTATGCGTATCTTTTGGTGACTTTTCTGTACGAGCAGAAAAGTTACACCCCTCGTCCCAGACAAATCAATCTCTTATATATTAATGTATCCCTACTTAATTTCCGTCAACGACAGCACAATATTAACCGTTTCGCCATCTTTCACATCTGTAAAGTAAACAACCCTTACATTCATCCCCAGCATACTGGCAGGCGTAGAAATCTCGATAAGGTGGTTTACATTGTCACGCGTTTTTACGTAAGTTTTTCCCTTTTCCGTTTTTCCCTCTCCCGGGCTGTAATTATTGGGATTGTCGGGAGCCGATAAAACATGGCCGTATTCGTTAGCCAGTACATAACCCTCAGCAACCGTTACTTCGTAATAAAAGGTCAGCGCCTTCGCCTGATCGCCGGTCATCGTTTCAAGATAACCGCTTTTATATGTGACCATGTTCACGTTAATCGCGTTCCAGATAATCTGCGCGGCCTGCTCCCTCGTCAAATATGCTGAGGAGCTAAAGTCAGAACCCAGCTCTTCGTAAAAGCCTTTGGTTATTGCAATAGTGTCGGTCTTGGTCGCCCAGCCGGGGCCCACAAGCCCTTCCTTTTCGGCGTTATAGCCTATAACCGTGAGAAGCGCCTTTGAAGCCTGCTGTCCGGTGATTTTATCCTCGGTTCCGTAGGTTCCGTTGCCGTAACCCGCGATATACCCCATTTTATAGAGGGATTCAATGTACGTTTCCGCCCAGTGGCCCTGCGTATCGCTGAAGCTGGCCGCGGCCGCCTTTGCAAGCACCGGCTCCTCCCCGCCGTTTAACAGAACGCAAACAAGCTTTGAAAACTCGGCGCGGGTAATACAGCGGTCCGGATTAAACGTGTAGCTGCCGTCGCTGTTCCTTTCGCCGTTAAAAATTTTTAGCGTGGTGAGCATCCTAACGGCGTAGAAATTTTTAATTGAATCGTCGTCCGTGTACATCGCTCCCGCTCCCGCCGTAAGCAGACCGAGGCACAATACAAATGCCAGCAGCAGCGCCGATATTCGCCTAAATTTCCCCATGTATCTGCCTCCTTTTGGGCAAAAATCCAAACCTTGACCAATGTCAAGCTTATATTGCTATACATTTATAATATATCTTTCCTTAAATACCCTGTCAACGCTTTGAGCTTAACTGTAACTCAACTGTAATATTTCCCTGATTTTTTATAAAAGTTTAAAAAAGAATATAACTATTAAATAAATGTCTCTATATTTACAATAAATTCATATCGTTCCTCTTGACAACCTCAATCGTCAATGTTAAATTATGCTTAGCACTCAAAGCTCACGAGTGCTAAGCAGTCGGACTACACGAGTGCCAGAGGCGGTGATACCTTGAATTTGAGCGACCGAAAAAAGCAGATACTGAGAACGATAGTCGAATACTATATCAACACAGCTGAGCCTGTCGGCTCAAAAGCCCTCAGCAATGACCTCGGGATTTCTTCCGCGACGATTCGCAACGAGATGGCTGAGCTGACGAGCATGGGACTTTTGGAGCAGCCGCACACCTCGGCGGGGCGTATTCCTACTCCGCTCGGCTACCGTATCTACGTTAACGAGCTTATGAACAGCCACCGGCTTTCAATTTCCGAAACCGAGGAAATCAATAAGACCATGAAGGTCAAGATGGAGCAGCTGGACAGGGTTTTATCCGACGC
>CAYQMY010000328.1:0-1787 GCA_964418735.1 uncultured Oscillospiraceae bacterium
TTTCTTTAAGCTCCATCTGTTACTCCAGCTCATAGATTATTTTTTTGAAGGCCTCGCCGCGTTCGGAGAAGTTTTTGAACTTATCGAAGGACGCGCTTGCAGGCGACAAAATTACGACATCGCCGCTCACGGCGGCTCTCGACGCTGAGCGAACCGCGTCGCCGAAATCGTCCAGCTCAATGATTTTCGGACAGCCCTCTGCATACTCCTTGGAAGCTACAACAGCGGCTTTTATTTTGGGTGCGGTATCACCCGTAAGAACCAGAGTTTTTACATGCTCGACTATCTCTGGCCCGAGAACTTCATAGGGTATGTGCTTATCATATCCGCCCGCGATAAGAATCACCTTCTGCTTGAAGGAGCGAAGCCCCGCAATAGTGCGTGAGGGACTTGAAGCAATCGAATCGTTGTAATATGAAACGCCGTCAAGCCTCCTCACAAGCTCGATGCGGTGCTCGACACCCGCAAACTCCATTGCTACCTCTCTGCATATATCGCGGCCGACAATATCGCCCACGGCCGCAAAGGCGGCCATATAGTTTTCAATATTGTGAATTCCGGGAAGCTTAATTTCCTCGGATTTAATAATCTCGGTGAGCGCTCCGTTTTGAGCGCGGAAAATCGCTTCCCCGTCGTAGTAATAGCCGTTTATCGGCTTTTCCGTTCTTGAGAAAAGCGTAACCCTGCCCTTGGCATAGTCGGCGAATTCGCGGGTAATTTCGTTGTCCGCGTTGAGTATAAGCAGGTCGCTTTCCTTTTGGTGCAGGAAGATGTTTTCCTTGGCCTTTATATACTCTCTCATGGTTTTGTGATAGTCGAGGTGGTTCGGCTCAAGATTCGTGACAACTGCTATTTGAGGGCTCTTTTTCATCGTCATAAGCTGAAAGGACGAAAGCTCCAGAACCGCCCAGTCGTCCGACCTCATATCGTCGGCCTTCGAGAAAAGCGGAGTGCCGATATTGCCGCCGAGATAAACCTGCTTCCCCGCGGCCTTTAACAGCTCGGAAATTATCGTGGTTGTCGTCGTTTTGCCGTCGCTGCCCGTGACAGCGACAATATTGCAAGGGCAGACCTCGAAAAACGCCTCCATCTCGGAAGTCACGATAGCGCCTCTTTGCTCCGCCTCAAGAAGCTGCGGCACATCGGGGCGCATTCCCGGCGTTCTGAAAATCACATCGTGGTCAAGTCCGTCAAGATAGCCCTCTCCGAGCCTGAGCAGCGCTCCCAGACTTTCAAGTTCCTCCGCAAGCCCGCTCAGATCGCCGTAGCTCTTCCTGTCGCAGGCAGTTACACTGCAGCCGTTTCTAAGCAGCAGCTTTATAAGCGGCGTATTGCTGATTCCTATACCTATAACGGCTATATTCTTCCCCTCAAGACCTTCAAGATACGCCGACATTTTTTCGTTCAACAGCCTCACCCCATAAACACATAATAATCATTCAATTATTGTAGCATTTTTTTACTCGCTTTTCAATTAAAACCAGTAACTATTATTCTTTGGTTAATCAGCCATATTATACTGAGGCGGCTGTGTTGACAAAGCGTGAAAAAAAGGCTAGAATATAGCTCGAGTAAGCCATACAGCCGCATGGGACAGGGCGAAAGTCCGTTTCATGAGGAAAGTCCGGGCTCCATAGGGCAAGGATAGCGGGTAACGCCCGCCGAAGGCGACTTCAGGAAAAGTGCAACAGAGATATACCGCCTCGTTTTCGCATCACGCGAATACGATGGTAAGGGTGGAAAGGCGAGGTAAGAGCTCACCGGTCGATTGGGAACAACTCGACCCT
>CAYQMY010000329.1:0-1782 GCA_964418735.1 uncultured Oscillospiraceae bacterium
TTGCCCGGATACCGGGTTTCCGGAGCTGGTCAGGGTGGCGGTCAGAGTCACTGTCTCCCCCACTTCGCCGCTGATATTGCCCACTGAGAGAGAAGTGGGCGCTTGGCTGCCCACCGCCAGCGCCGGAATGCTCACGGCCGGTAGCATGGAAAGCAGCATGCAAAGCGCGAGTGCCGTGCTTAAGATTCTTTTCCTCATCATTATTTACCTCCTGTATTGGATTTTATATTACTATCTCGTTTTTTTTCCGCTTCGGCGGCGCGGCGCTTTTCCATCCGCGCGTCGATTTTCTCCCGCAGGCATATAGGGCAGCCTGAATTTCCCTTTGCGCGGGAGGATATCTGCGTTTGCCAGGAATGGCCCTTTTCACACTTCCACCAAACCGTGGCAGTGCTGGTGCGGGCAACGCTCTCGGGCGTAAGTGGTGCATTTTTCTCCGCATCCCACTGCTTGAGCAGATATTCCTTGCTGTGCTTGACACAATAGCTGTGCAAACTCATATTAGATTCCCTTTCGTAAGACCTTGCTGATAATCTTTGAATTCTGTTGCCTTCGGTGGTGTTTTTTGATAAAATAAGCATATACCTAGAGTTAACTCAAGAGTCAAGTCTATAAAATGAATTTTTTGCGTTTTTTGACAATTTTTTCTGGGAGGAGCGAGAATAATGCCGAAGCCGGAGGGACTTTTTTCAATAGGGGAGATTGCCGCCGTGTGCGCTGTGAGCATTGACACGCTGCGATTCTATGAAACAAAGGCGCTTATTACCCCCGCGCATGTTGACCCGGAATCCGGCTACCGCTATTACAGCCGCGAAAATCTGCTGAGGCTGCGTGCAATTTTAGGGCTGAAAGACGCAGGTCTGGCCCTAGTGGAGATCAGGGATTATATGGACGGGGAAAAGAATACCGAAAAAAAGATTGCCGAGCTGACTGAGCGGCGCGATCTGCTAAGCAGGGCTATCGAGAATCTGAAAATTCGCAGTATTAAAGCCGGTGACTTGACGGTGAGTGAAATAGAGCTTCCCGAACGCCTTTGCCTCTGCCGAACGGTCAGGGCCAGGGACGGGGCCCACGCACTTGCGCTCATCGGTGAATTTTACGACGAGCTGACCCGCAGCGGAATTCCTATCAGCCGGGCCTGGCCTGAGTTTTGTGAATACCCGGATTACGGGCTGCTGCAGGGGGAATTTCCCGTTAAGGATTTCACGGTCACCGCTTGCTTACCGGTAGATAATAAAAACGCCCCTCCGGAAGCGGTGCGTTATCCCGCCGGTGCGGCGCTGGCGGTAAATTACAGGGGCAGTTACTACGACTTGTGGAAAGCGTATGAGGCTTTGCGCCGATACATGGAACAATACGGATTTGTTCCTTCCGCTCATGCTCAGGAGATATACCTTGAGATTGAAACAGACGGTTCGGTGAGCTTTGATGAGGAGCACAATATCACACGCGTTATTGTTCCGGTGAAAAGAAAAGTATAGGGGGAGCAGGCGTTCCTCATAATCGTGAAAGTATGCCTGCTTATTTCCCTGTGGTTTGTGAATATTTTCTATATACTCCAACAAAGACCGTCATAATCGATACTGTTTTGTATCTGTAATGACGGTATTTTTATTTTTAAGCATGGCTTTTTACCACCAGGACTAACCATAAAAATACAATTTGATTAAAGAAAATATAAAAGCTATCGAAAATCATTGTATAGAGTTAATATAAATTGCATGAAATGGACTTGTCAAGAAAAGTGCAGTCTGAAAACACCCAAAATAATTTTCTGATAAT
>CAYQMY010000330.1:0-1779 GCA_964418735.1 uncultured Oscillospiraceae bacterium
ATCAAAGTATCTGTCATCGTGTGAAATAACAAATATGGTGCGTCCCTCTGCTTTAAGCTGCGGCAGGATCTCCCTGTAATATTTTTCTCTGAAATGAGGATCGAAATCAGCGGCTACCTCATCAAAAAGCAGGATTGGCCGGTCTTCCATTATGGCGGCTAAAAGTGCCATGCGCTTCTTTTGCCCCGAGGATAATTCTACAGTGAGGAGAACTTTCTCATTTTTCACTTTTTCCGAAAGCTCAAGAGTCTGCACCCACTTATTGAAAAGCTCTTTGTTTAATTCTGAGTTCCCGTAAAACCCGTCAAACAGATGAAAATCAGCCATTATCAGAGAAAACAAACTGCGGTAATTTGCCCTGCCAATATCGGTTATGGACGTACCGTCGACAGTTATGCTTCCCTTACAGCTTTCCTCAAGACCCGATAACATACGCATAAACGTACTTTTTCCGCTGCCGTTTCCGCCCTGCATGAATATCATTTCGCCTTTATTAATATAGAAGTCCTTTATCTCTACTTTAAACCGTTCTATATCGCCCGCACGCAGGGGGTATTCAAAGGTTACATCACAGTTGATTTTTGAAAACTCCGGCGCTACCGGCAGCTCATCGGTGTTTTCTATTTCAGGATCAAGGTTTGCTTCGTCAAGGACAGAGTCCAGCTTCTCAAGCCGTTCTATAATGCCGGAGGCGGCTGCTGACGCGGGTCCAAACTGCACAAGCGTATAGGCCGGCCATATGACTAAAAGCGTTACTGACATTATCTGCACAAGTGCGCCGGCTTCCATTTTGAAAAACATTGGAACGATAAACAGAATCAGGCCTAGAGGGATAAAAAGAGATGCCTGCTCAAGCACAAGCGATTTCATTCTGAAAATTTCTGTTTTCAGAACGCGCTCGCCCTTGGTTTTTGCGGCAGGAATGACTTTTTTTTCAAAAATCGCCTCGGATTTCGCACGGTTCATTTTAAGCTCGTTAAAGCCGTCCACAATGTCCTTAATGGACACGGTAAACGTATCTGCCGCTTTATCGTCCTCCTGTTTGCGTTTGGCGTTATTTACATCAAGCTTGTTTCTGACAAATATCAGAGCGGCTAGTGTTCCGGCAACGGCGGTTGCTCCAACCACCGACACAGTGAGTAAATATAAACCAATAATGATTACGACAATACATGATGACATTGTGGGGATCAAGAATCTCGCCGCCACAATTACACCATACTTATCTCCACCTACTACAGAGTAAATAAGCTCCTTATCCATTGAGCTGAACGTTGCGTAGTCGGTGCGGCGCAGTTTGTCAATAATATTGACTTCCAGCTCGCCCAAGCCCCGTGTTGTCGCAGTGGAAACAACCCGGCTGCCCCATTCCTGTGTGATATAGTATAAAATGAGGCTGACGGCGAACAGGATTAATCCCCTCACTGATACATTCTTTGACTGCGAGTAGTCACCTAAGCCTACAGTGAGAGAGTACATCATAATCGCCAGGCATAAACCGTTTAATACGGTGGATATATATATGGCCTTTTTATCGTCGGCAGCATACTTAAATATAAAGTTGCTGAAATGCTGATTAATAATCATATTATTCAGATCTATTTACTTTCAAAAAGTTTTCTTTGATAACCCAAACACTGAAAACCGTTTTTATTGATAATGGGTATCATTTCTTCCGGGATTTTCAGCTCGTGACGTACCCAATAGCAGACAGAGGTAGAAATGTTAAATTCATCAGCTGCACTCATAAAATCCCTGATGCAGTCCAGGCTCCATGAA
>CAYQMY010000331.1:0-1716 GCA_964418735.1 uncultured Oscillospiraceae bacterium
AGCAAGTCATTATATCAAGCTTGGCATTATGTGTCAAGTGTTTTTTCCTTTAAAATATATTTTGCGGCGAAGCCTTGAGTTTCGCCGTTTTTTTATTATCATGTAATCTCCAAAGTAAAATTTTGGCAAGCCCAAGTGAGGTCGTCATTTTATTGAAAGCATTAAAGATTTGGGATGGGCTTCTTCTTGCCGCAGCTATTATACTTTATTTGATTGGTATAATCAGCGGAGAGTTTTCAGACTTTAACGGCTTACTATTTTCCGGTGATTCATTGACCGCTGTTGTATTAATGACCTCAAGCGTGTTTTGCCTTATTCTTTCAGTTTCTCTTTTTCTGGTAATAAGAGCTATCAGAAAACGCTGATTTAGCGCTTAGACTTTACCTCGGAGGTGGAATAATATTTGGTTGCCGTCTGCTTTTTGCTGCTAATCGCCGTTTCAATGCTTCTTTTATACCGCGAACGGCTTTTCAATAATCTCATTTTATTTTTTGTTTGCCTAGCCGTCCTGATATTGATTTTTGACCTCCGCCTTATCTGTCTGCCGTATGAAACTCTGGACTACAAGGATTTTCTCGCAAAATGGGTCGATTACTTCAGGCGAAGCGGCGGCTTTGCGGCTCTCAAAAACTCCATAGGCAACTACAACGTACCTTATCTTTACTTTTTAGCAGCTTTTTCATACCTCCCCGTAAGTGACCTATACCTGATTAAAATTCTTTCTATAACCTTTGACGTTGTTCTGGCGTTTGCGGGACTAAAAATCGTATCACTTTTTACCGAGAGCAAAACCAAAAAGCTTATATGCTTCTATTTAATTATGATTTTGCCCTCTGTTATCCTAAACGGCTCACTCTGGGGACAATGCGACTCGATTTACGCCGCGTTCGCGCTGCTTAGCATCTACTACGCATTATCGGGGCGTCCGGTGCTTTCAATGGTCATGGCTGCTCTATCCTTCGGCTTTAAAATGCAGGCCGTGTTCTTTATGCCGGTGTTTTTTGTATTTCTATACACGAAAAAGCTGAGGCTCAGGCATCTGCCGGTTTTCCCGCTTACCTATGTTCTGCTCGTCCTCCCCGCGGTTATCGCCGGACGCCCGTTTATAGAAACCATCACGCTTTACTTTAATCAGGTCGATACAGTCGGTTCAGGACTTAACTATAATTCTTCCTCAATATTCGCGTTTTTTTATAAAATCGAAAATCTAAAACAGGCAGAGACGCTTGGAATTATATCTGCGTTTCTGCTTATCGCGGCGATATACGCCTTTGCATATATTAAGCGCAAAAAGCTCTCAAACCAGGCTCTTTTCACCATTGCGATTATCTTTTCAATCGGAGTCCCCTTCTTCCTGCCGCACATGCACGACCGCTACTTCTTCCTAGCAGATATTCTTACTGTTTGCTATGCGATAATTTTTCCAAGGCGCTTCCCCCTGCCGGTTCTGGTATCCTTCGCCTCCCTGCTTGGCTACCACGCCTATTTCAAAATGCGCTACCTGCTGCCGATGAGCTACGGAGCCGTTGCACTGATTGTTGTTCTTATGGTTCTGCTTTACGATCTATATAAAATCTTGTATGCAAAAAATAACCGCCTGGGCGGCCTATAATAAAAATCGTAGGGGCGGGGCTCTGCTCCGCCCCTACAAGTATATGTAAAACAAAAAAGGGCTGTTGCATTTTCGTGCAACAGCCCTTACAGCATTTAAAAACC
>CAYQMY010000332.1:0-1710 GCA_964418735.1 uncultured Oscillospiraceae bacterium
GCTGTGTACACGTACGAGCTTTCACTTGCTGCCATAGCGGTAAGGGTGTTATCCCCCGTCAGTGTCAGATTCAGTGTGCCGCCCGGCTCCACTGTAACAGGGGAAACGTCTGTCGCAGTAATGCTGACGTCCTCAAAGGTCAGGTTGGCCGTTATGCCGTTGCCTACCACAATGTGCTCGGCAGTAGTTGTGCCGGATACAGTCATAGTTTCGCTTGTTAAAATGTTTATAGTGCTTCCAGACACGCTGTAGTCTGTATCCAGCGCACCGTCGGCAATGCTGAGCTCGCCGTCTCCTCCTACAGCTAACGCCGTTGCGGGTAGAAGGGTCAGCAGCAAGCAGAGTGTAAGAAGCAGTGCCAGGCTCTTATGTAAAGCTTTCTTCATTTTCTCAGTTCCTTTCTCGAATAAAACAGTATTTGTCGTTCAGGCAAATCCCCCATTAATGTCAATCCTCCTTTCGCCCAAAGGGCTCCCGAACCAATGTATTAAACGTTGCTATTAATTCTATCGGAGATTAGACCTTCGCTAACATGGACTATCTTCACATCCGTTTGTACTATCTTCATCTTTGGGCTAAATTAAAAACGCCCCTGAAACCTTTGCGTTTCAGGGGCCTAAGCTTATTTTGGCTGCATATCTATCCAGAGCTTTCTTATTCTGTCCTGATTTTCCGCGAGATAGTCCTTATCGAGACGCCATATGTTGATTTCCTCCAGCGGCATAGGCGAATGACTTTTCACGTCGCTTCGCGTCGGCCACGCACCGTTTTGCAGGTAGGGCTTATAGCCCTCGCCCTGCCCGTCCGCTTCGCCCAGCAGCCAACGGATGAATAGCTTTGCGGAGTTTACATTCTTTGCCCCGCCCGCCAGCATTGCGCAGGTGACAACATATGTACCCGCTCTCGGCTGCACATCAAAAATCGGCGCCACAGCGTAACCGATATCCCGCTCTCTCGCTTTGCTGGAAATTATAATGCCCATCGGCGGGTCGGTCTGGCCGGGTGTGCCCACCGCCATGACTACCTCGTCGGAGGAGTTGACCTGCTGCAGCCCGTTTTCGAAAAGCCGCCGCAGAAACTCTACTCCCGCACTGCTTCCCGCAGGGATGTCCAGCTCCTCTCCGTAAAGCTCCTTGTAGGCACTCGCCATCTCGTCGCTGTTTTGCACCATGGTGCAAAGCCCCGCAAAGGTTGTAAAGGAACGCAGGGGCGTCGCAATATATACCTTGTTCTTAAAGCGCGGCTCGGTCAACTCCCACCAGTTTGTGACTGGAGGCGCGTCGTAAACCTCATCGTTATAGAAAATCTGTATGACTTCGCCAAGGAATTCCAGTTTGTCGGTATTGTTTTCCGGATACAGCTTAGGGGCAATGTCGTGAGGAGTATATTTGTATAGCAAACCGCCTGGTACCAGATCTCGGGAAATAACCGCGTCGCTGTCCGTAAAAACGGCTATATCGCAATCATATCTCCTGTTTGCATAGTTATCGCGAAGCTTTTCAACCAGGTCACCGGCTCTTATATCCTGCACCTCAACTGTCAGTCCCGGATACCGCTCCTCAAAGGTTTTTTTAACGTCCATCATGCGGGTGCTGATGCTGTAGATAACCAGCGTGTCCTCCTTAAGCGCCGCGGCGTAAAGCTCCTCCGGGGTTTCCTCGGCGTCCAGCTTTGCTGTTTTCAGCCACTGCTGCATGTCCTTTTGCTGAG
>CAYQMY010000333.1:0-1677 GCA_964418735.1 uncultured Oscillospiraceae bacterium
TTATCAGAAAATCATTTTGGGTGTTTTCAGACTGCACTTTTCTTGACAAGTCCATATTATGTCGACTTTTGGCATTAGAGGTTGAAATTTAACATGTTTTCTAATATCATATAAGAAACCCATAATTAAACTAAGATTTACATAACAACATAATTCTATGTAATTGGTCATAATGTGCAGGTTTTTCGGTTGCCGCTTAAACGGCGAGAAAAACGCACTTTTTAATTACAACCTATACATATTGAAGGAGCAAACCCTATGAAGAAGTTTATTCTCAGTATTCTTTTAGCGCTCACCCTACTAAGTCAGCTGCTGTCTCCGGCTCTCGCCGCCGAAACCGCGGAGGTCGTCGGAACCTTTTCTGACGTAGTGAGTACCGACTGGTTTTTCAAGTATGTGAGCGAGCTGAGCACCAATAAGGTTTTAAACGGTTATCCCGACGGCACCTTTAAGCCTGAAAATACAGTTACATACGGCGAGGCACTCAAACTCATAATCCTTGCCGCCGGATATGACCAGCAGGCTCAAATGGGCAGCCACTGGGCCAGCGGATATCTGAACTTCGCCATTTCAAAAGGCTATGTTGAGCCCGGATACATACAAAACCTGGGTGACCCCGCCCCCCGCCTCCAGATTGCACGAATCGCCTCCAAGGCGCTTAACCTGACTGCTCCGAGCATTAAATCGCCCTTTGCGGATACGAAAAGCCCCTATGTGCTTTCGCTTTATGACAAGGGCATAGTCGAGGGCAGCTACAACGCCGACAAGGTTCTGGTTTTCCTGCCTGACAGCAATATTGAAAGATCGGAGATAAGCGCGATTATCTGGAGAATCAACAACATGGATAAAACCGATACAGGAAGCAGCGTCACACCTGTTAGCAAGATTACTTACGGCAAGCATGTACTGGATATACTTAAGGATGTGCCTGTAAACTCATATAACCCGAACAACTTCTACCTCTCAAACGGGGTTATGCAATACCGCTCGACAACTGTGCAGACCTACAGCGGTATCGACGTTTCCAGATATCAGGGCACAATCGACTGGAAGAAGGTCAAGGCCGCAGGAATAAGCTTCGCTATAATACGTCTCGGATACCGCGGTTATGAGACAGGCAGCCTGAATCTGGACGAGAGTTTTGAGCAAAACATCAAGGGCGCGACCGAGGCCGGAATCGACGTTGGAGTATACTTCTTCTCTCAGGCGATAACTGAGAAGGAGGCGATTGAGGAAGCGGATTTCGTTCTGGCCCACATCGGCAAGTATAAGCTTACATACCCTGTCGTATTCGACTGGGAGGTTATCGGCGGCTCCGACGCCCGCACAGATAATATGGACACTAACATCCTGTGTCAGGCGGCCGCCGCTTTCTGCAAGAAGGTTTCAGACGCCGGCTACAAGCCGATGATATACTTTAATTCCTACTGCGGGTATCTGAAATACAATCTCAGCAAGATAGCTAATATTGATTTCTGGTTCGCACAGTATTCGGAAAAGCCGACCTTCTACTATAACTTCCAGATGTGGCAGTACACCTCCTCCGGAAAGGTAGACGGAATTGCCGGCAACGTAGATATGAACATTAGCTTCAAAAAGTATAGTTAAAAAGTCTAGGGGGTATCCAATTCCCCCTAGGTAACCACTGATTTAATCCGGCGTTGCCAGATTGGTGGG
>CAYQMY010000334.1:0-1669 GCA_964418735.1 uncultured Oscillospiraceae bacterium
CATATTTCGCTCCGTTTTCAAGAGTTTCTGAATCAAGATTATAAATCGCGTCTATCAGTCTGTTTCTGAAGGTGGAGTTGCCCTCATGAGGCTTAAGCTCAGCAAAAGCAAGCTCACCGCAAAGCCCCATCGCGCATACCGCTGCCGCAGTGGCTTCCAAGAAGCTTTCCTTGTTCGCGGCAAGATAGGCCGCGGTCATAGCCGACAGCATACAACCAGTGCCCGTGATTTTTGACATCTCTGGACGGCCGTTACGAATAATATACGCCTTTTCGCCGCTTGCGACAATATCAATTGCTCCGGTAATTGCGATAACGGCTCCCGTTTTCTCCGAAAAACGCTTAGCAAAATCAATCGCTGAGTCGAGATTTTGCTCCGTAACCGCGTCAGCAACGTCGGCGTCCACGCCCTTTGTCGTACCGCCTCCAAGAGCAAGCGCCTTTATTTCGGAAATATTGCCGCGAATGACGGTGAATTTAACCTCCTCAAGCAGCTTCAGCGCAGTTTCGGTTCTGAGCCTTGACGCTCCCGCACCGACGGGGTCTAGAACGACAGGATGCGAAAGCTCATTTGACCTTTTCCCAGCGAGCAGCATCGAGGGAATTGTATTCTGATTCAGCGTTCCGATGTTTATGTTAAGCGCGCCGCATATTGAGGTAATCTCCTCGGCCTCTTCCCTGTCGTCTGCCATAATAGGGGAAGCTCCACAGGCAAGGAGAATGTTTGCGCAGTCGTTCACCGTAACGTAGTTTGTGATATTGTGCACCAAAGGCGAGCTTTTCCTAACGTTTTCAAGCATTTCCTTAAGCATTTTTTTCATCTCCCATAAGCTTTGCTGTAATTATCCGCAAAAGCGCTGTAATTATCATGGCGGGCACTGTGTATCCTAGCGGCGTGTCCCAGCTCATCGAAAACCTGTAAACCGCAAAGCCTGCCGCCCAAATGATAAGATTAGTCCATGAGAAGGTTTTCCCGCTGTAATCCCTTTTTACAATGAAAAAATCGGTAAGCAGAATCGCGATCATGGGGGCAAAAACCGAGCCTATCAGATAGAGAAAGTTTTCATACTGCGTTATTGGCGTAAATATCGCGAGCACGACGCCTACTGCGCAGACTGCTATAGCGAATGGCTTTTCCTTAAGCTTTTTTGATATACTTTCAGCGCTCACGCCGGCTGAGTAGACGTCCAAAAACGTTGTCGTAACAGTAGAAAACACAACAATAATCAGCGCCGCAATTCCGATTCCTGCACTCATCATTATCTTTGCGATATCGGATTCGCCGGTAAAAATCGCGGCGCCCATTCCTATTGCATACATCCAGCAGCTGGCAAAAAAGTAGGTGACAGCGCTTACAAGCGTTGAAATCCTTGGCTTTTTCGCGTTTCTGGTGTAGTCGGAGATAAGCGGCAGCCATGAAAGCGGCATCGCTATTGAAAGCTCCACAGCCGTTCCGAAGCTCATGCCCTCCGAAAGCACGGCTATGCCATTGTCGCGGAAAACAATTGCGCTTAAAATAATCGTCAGAATAAAGAGCGCTCCCACCGCCACAATGTTAATTTGATTCATTCTTTTTATTCCGATAGCTACCCAAAGTATAATGAGAGCGCCGATTACAACGCTCCAGAAGGGTATGCCAAGCTGGATTATGGAGTTTGCGCCCTCAGCGC
>CAYQMY010000335.1:0-1655 GCA_964418735.1 uncultured Oscillospiraceae bacterium
AAACGAGGCGGCATTCAAATGCCGCCTCGTATATTTTTTCACCCTAATCTCTTGCCCTGCCAGGTATCGCGCTCCGCCATCGCCTTATCGATAGAGCCGAGAACCCTAATCTTGTCGCAGCTCCAAAGCGGCACCGTGAGCGTTCTTTTGTCTCCATCACCGGTAAGTCGCTCTATCACCGTCTCCGGAGGCAGCACCTCAAGCTGAGCCACAACGATATCTATATAGGACTGGAGCGTCATCGGATCATAAAAGCCTCTATTATACATTTCATAAAGCCTTGTATGCCGTATTACATGCAGAAGGTGTATTTTAACGGCGTCAGGGCGCAGCTCGCCAAGAATCCTCGCGCTTTCCAGCATCATTTCAGCACTTTCTCCGGGCAGTCCGTTAATGAGGTGTACGCAGGTGCGAATTTTCCGCTCCCTGAGCGCTAAAAAGCCTTCGCGAAACTCCGAAAAGCTGTGACAGCGGTTAATAAGCTCCGCCGTTTTATCGTGCACTGTCTGAAGTCCTAGCTCAACAGTAAGATATGCGCGGCGCGACAGCTCCTCAAGATAGTCAAGAACATCGGAAGGCAGGCAGTCTGCACGCGTGGCGATTGATAACCCACAGACACCCTCGCACGAAAGCGCCGCCTCAAAGACCGTGCGAAGCTTATCGAGGGGCGCGTAGGTATTCGTATGTGCCTGAAAATAGGCGATTGCATTGGCACCGGGTCTTTTTATGCGTATCCTTTTTAGCTCCGCGTCAAGCTGGCTCTCAATATCTATCTCTGGCTCAGCCGTAAAGTATCCGCTTCCGCCGCCGCAATAAATGCAGCCGCCGCGCCCTCTGCTACCGTCTATGTTCGGGCAGGTAAAGCCCGCGTTGATAACGGCCTTCATCGCGCTCAAATTATTTTTCCTGTTATAATATGAAAGCGTGTGATAACGCTTGTTATCGTCAGAAAAAAGAAACGGATTCATAATGCACCTCTGATTTTTTGTCCGATTTTTGATAATACTATTGTCGAAAACGGAATAAATGGAGCTGAAAAAATGCAAAAGTATAAATGTAAAGCCTGCGGTTATATTTACGATCCCGAAATAGGGAATCCCGACAAGGGCATCATGTCGGGAACGGAATTTGAGGAGCTGCCCGATGACTGGGTCTGCCCCACCTGTTTTCTGGGAAAGGAACAATTTGTTCCGAACAAGCCACACTCCGTAGCAAATAAATGACTTATCTTCGAGGGGTTCATTGACATTATTACTCCGCCGCCATTATTGGCGGCGGAGTGAGCTTGTCGAAAAAGTGTTTTCGACAAGCTTCTAGGGGGAATCCAATTCCCCCTAGATACGCGGCTTAGCCGCGATACCCCCGGTCGCGCACGGTTTGCGCGGGCTGAAGAATTTTTCCGAGAAGTAAATTCCCGGAAAAATAGATTTCCATTTCCCTGCGAAGGGGTTATTTGACAGTCTGACTCTGCCGCCATTATTGGCGGCGGAGTATTTTTTGTCTTATGCGTTTACATTTGATATTATACCGTGCGATTAAAAGTGTCAACTAGCTTACTCGGTTACAGCTGTGCAGCTTCCGTCACATACGCCGCCGTTGCCGAATCCGGTGCCTTTGCCTGCTCCGTTTTGCCTGCCGACTCCGCTTCCATCGCG
>CAYQMY010000336.1:0-1654 GCA_964418735.1 uncultured Oscillospiraceae bacterium
ATAGGTGCTATTATGTTATCGACAATTTAATCATCGTTAGGTGAGGCTACTATACAGATACACGCTGCTACCCCGAAACATCGAGAGATGCCAATGGGGTCAACAGGTATTATCGACGCAAGGTTCTACTTAATGTAGCTGGAACTCTGTTCCAAAGCTGTATAGTGTTAAAGCTCAACGAATGATAGGGTATTTGTATGTATTTATTCCGTCATTCGTTATGACGGTTTTTTTATTTTGTCCTATTAAAAATGGAGGTGACGGCGTGGACGGCGATTCCGGTAGTATACGACCTTTCCCGGGCAGCGCGGGTTTATTTGTCATGCCGTTTACGAATC
This sequence comes from uncultured Oscillospiraceae bacterium, assembly GCA_964418735.1. GTDB lineage: Bacteria > Bacillota > Clostridia > Oscillospirales > Oscillospiraceae > DUPK01. Next base: position 339 of record CAYQMY010000336.1, read on the forward strand.
CGTAGGCATGATAATCAGCCCTCGCACAAATAATTATAGAGGGTGATTAAATTGATTAAATTTTACAAATCAGTCAACGAAGAGCTGATACTCTGCGAAAACTACGAGGAAGGCGCATGGATTAACATGATATGCCCTTCGGAGGATGAGATCAAACGTGTTTGCGACTCGGCAGGGGTTGACCCCGAGCTGATCCGCCCCGCGCTCGACGAAGAGGAGCGCTCACGTATAGAAGCCGACAACGGTCAGACCTTGATACTCGTCGATACCCCCATTGTTGAAAATCAGGGCAGCGGCAACGTTTATTCGACGATTCCTATTGGTATTATTATAACAAAGGATACAATTGTAACGGTCTGCCTGAAGGAAGCCGCAATTATAAACGACTTTATTCATAAGCGCATTAAGGCCTTTTATACGAATTTCAGAAGCAGATTCCTTCTGCAGATTCTGTTTCGCAACGCAACCTTGTACCTCCAGTACCTGCGGCAGATAGAGAAGCTCAGCAACCAGATCGAAAACGATCTTCAGAAGTCCATGAAAAACAAGGAGCTTACTCAGCTTCTCCAGCTTGAAAAAAGCCTCGTATACTTTTCAACGTCGCTGAAGTCGAACGAATTGGTGCTTGAAAAAATGATGAAGCTCGACGCTATTAAAAAGTATGAAGAGGACAAGGAGCTGCTTGAGGACGTCATAATCGAGAACAAGCAGGCCATAGAAATGACCGGGATTTACAGCAGCATTTTAAGCGGAATGATGGACGCCTTCGCTTCAATCATCTCCAACAACTTAAATATTGTCATGAAGTCCCTGACCACCATAACCATTTCGCTTGCAGTGCCGACCATGATTTCCGGCTTCTTCGGAATGAACATTCCGAATATCTGGCAAAATTCCCCTGTTGCTTTTCCTGTAATCATCGGGCTTTCAGCCTTGCTTTCTGTTATCATTTCTTTTGTGCTCATAAAGAAGAAGCTGTTTTAAATGAATATTCGACCTTGAAGTGCCGGCGTTTAGAAAACACTCTAAACGTCCGGCACTTGTTGTTTATTTCGCTTTTCTCAAGTCTTGGATTAACCAAAATTAACCTAGCGCTGTTGCAAATGCATTTTTAATGCTGCAAAATTCATAAAATATACACAAACATGCTCTGCCGAATTGTTATTTTATTTTCATTATTCACAAATATTTCTTTATTTTTCTGCTTCTTTATGCTACACTTTATTTAAAGGCGGAGGCTCTCCGCCCCCGCCTTTCCTGAAAATACAGCGGCGGTACACCGCAAAAGGAGAGTGCACCATGAAATTTGTTTTTAC
>CAYQMY010000337.1:0-1643 GCA_964418735.1 uncultured Oscillospiraceae bacterium
TATTTCTCCGCTTGTCGAGATGGTTACTACCTGCCAGGGGATGAACTTGCCGCTGTTTCTGAGAGCGTTTTTCGCCGCTGCCTCAATGCCACCGCAGCAGGGGACCTCCATACGCACTATAGTGAGGCTTTTTATCTCGTTATTCTTTATAATTTCGGTCAGCTTTTCGGTGTAATCGCCCATGTCGAGCTTTGGGCAGCCTATTATTGTGATTTTGTTCCGCATGAATCTGTTGTGGAAGTCACCGTGCGCATAGGCTGTGCAGTCCGCCGCGACCAACAGGTCGGCGTTGTTGAAGTACGGAGCGTTTACGGGTACGAGCTTAATCTGCACCGGCCACTGCATGAGCCTGCTGTCCTTAGGTGATTCGCAAGCAGCGGGAGCCGGAGCCGCGTGCCTGCTCAAGGTCTTGCTCTGTGTTCCCGGGCAGCCGCATGGCAGGGAAGCGGCCTGCTGCGCCTGATTAGCTTTGACTGCCTCTTCGTCGTAAGCCGCTGCCTCGCGCTCCTCAAAGCTGATGGCGTCGGTCGGGCATACAGGCAGACAGTTGCCGAGTCCGTCGCAGTAATCGTCGCGCAGGAGCTTGGCCTTGCCGTCGACCATTCCAATTGCACCCTCGTGGCAGGCCTCCGCGCAGAGTCCGCAGCCGATGCACTTGTCTTCGTCTATTTTTATTATCTTTCTTTTCATATCTCTTTCCTCCGATTATTTAATCAAAGTTTTATCTTGCCTTTGTGATAACAATATACTATACTTAAAACATAAAGTCTGTTGCATTTACAACAAAAGAGGTGCGATATGAACGAATACAAAGCGCTTGAAAGCTCCGCACTGTTTGCGGGAATAGAAAAGACGAATTTATTGGCAATGCTGAAATGCCTTTCTGCGAAAAGCGTGGTATACGAAAAAGACGAGTATGTCATTTCGGCGGGAGAAAGCGTTTCGAAAATAGGAATAGTACTTTCGGGATGCGTGGATCTTATAAAAGAGGACTACTGGGGCAACAGGACAATACTCGCGAGAGCCGGCGCGGGCGAGCTTTTCGGGGAAGCCTTTTCCTGCTTGGGGAGCAAGCTTATGCCGCTCAGCGTTGTAACACTTGAAAGGTCTCAGATACTTTTTATAGATTACAGGAAAATCATTACGACCTGTTCCTCAAGCTGCGAGTTTCACACAAGACTGATTTCAAATATGCTTCAGATACTTGCGGCAAAAAACATTTCGCTTATGCAGAAGATGGAGCATATAACAAAGCGCGGGACAAGGGAGAAGCTTTTATCCTATTTGTCGGAGCAGGCGGTTTTTCAAAAAAGCAGCACAATTACGATTCCCTTTAATCGTCAGGAGCTCGCGGACTTTCTCTCAGTTGACCGCAGCGCGATGTCAAAGGAGCTTTGCAAAATGCGCGACGAGGGAATACTTGAATTTCAGAAGAACCAATTTACGCTTCACGCAGCTGAATAAACAAAATCCGTTTGCATTTTTGCAAACGGATTTTTATACAGGTATTTATATCAGGGCCTTTTCGGCGGTGTAGCGTTTCAAAAAGTCTGAAATCAGCTTATGTCCCGAGCCGTTCGGGTGCATTCCGTCCTCGCAAATCAGTTCGCGGTAATTGGGCGCGTTCAAAAAGTCGCTGCGGA
>CAYQMY010000338.1:0-1594 GCA_964418735.1 uncultured Oscillospiraceae bacterium
GAATAGGCAATATTTATAGCGTGATCAGAAACCCTTTCAAGGGCCGAAACCATATTTGTAAACACAACGCCCGAGTGAGGATTGCAAAGCTCCTCCTGAAGCCTGTGGATATGATTGTTGATTAAATCGCGCTGCATATCATCAACCTCTTGCTCAAGAGCTTCGATTTCAGCAAGCTTGCTTTTATCCCTTTTTTCAAAAGCATCGAGGCTCATGCTCAAAACATTCTTTGTTTTCTCCGCCATAAGTGTAAGCTCACTTTGCGCAGCCGCGGAGAGCTTTTCTTTGTTATCCGCAAGCGTCATAGAAAACTCGGCAATGTTTTCAGCGAAGTCGCCTATTCGTTCCATGTCAATAATAACATGGTGGAGCGTACCCATTACTTTGAGGTCGCTGTCGGAAAGCTCTATACCCCTGAAGGTTATCATATAGTTTGTAATATTTGAGCTCAAATAATCTATGGTATCCTCTACTGCCATAACCTTTTGTGCTTTCTGTTCGTTAAGCTCAAAAAAGGCTTCCAGCGAAAGCGCGAGATTGTCATACGCCGCCGTACCCATACGGTTAAGTTCCTTAAGCGTCTGGGAAAGCGCAATAGCGGGTGTCTGGGCAATTCTTTCATCAAGGTACAGGAGCTTTTTCTCGACCATGCCCTCTTCCTTTTTTTCAGGGATCATGATAGTTACAAGCTTGACCATCAGTTTAGCAAACGGAAAAAGAATAATTGTTACAGAGATATTGAATATGGTATGGAAATTCGCTATTTGTCTTGAAATATTGTCGGGCGAGACCGACTGTATCCATGTAATTAAATATGGGAATACTGTCAAAACTGCCAAATAAATAACAGTTCCGAGAATATTAAACAGCAGGTGGATACCTGCGGCGCGCTTAGAGCTGGAGCATGTGCCGATAGACGCAAGTATGGCGGTGACGCATGTACCTATATTCTGTCCGAGTATAACAAACACAGCAGAATGCAAATCTATCAAACCAAGCATCGCAAAGGCCTGCAAAATACCAACCGATGCGGAGGAGCTTTGTATAATCGCAGTGAATGCGGCACCGATTAAAACTCCAATAACCGGGCTTTTAAAGCTGATCAAGAAATTTCTGAAAGCTATATTATCCTGCAAAGGCTCCATAGACGTTGACATCAGACTGAGTCCGACAAACAGGATGCCGAAACCAAGTATTATTTCGCCGATTCTGGAGTATTTTCTTTTCCTAATAAAAACGCTCATCACCATGCCAATGAAGAGTATAAACGGAGCGATGTCCGAAAGCTTAAACGCAATGAGCTGTGCTGTAATAGTGGTTCCGATATTCGCTCCCATAATAACGCCCGTAGCTTGAAGAAGCGTCATAAGCCCGGCGTTTACAAAGCCAACGACCATTACGGTTGTGGCGGACGAGCTCTGTATAATACAGGTAACCGCCGCGCCCACGCCGACTGCGGCAATGCGCTTGTTGGTGAGCACCTCAAGCACCTTTCGCATACGGTCTCCTGCCATTGCCTCAAGTCCATCCGACATCATTTTCATTCCGTACAAAAACAAACCCAGGCCTCCGAGAAGCGAGAACACCATTAAAA
>CAYQMY010000339.1:0-1584 GCA_964418735.1 uncultured Oscillospiraceae bacterium
AACATTATAATGGAGTGAATTTCAATGGAATCCTTACAAAAGAGAACATGGGCGGAAGTTTCGCTTGACAATATCGCTTTCAACTATAGGTCAATTAGAGAGCGGCTGCCGGACGGTTGCCGCTTTCTTGCCGTGGTCAAGACGAATGCCTACGGTCACGGCGCAAAGCGCGTAGCCGAGCTTTGCGAAAATCTCAGTGCCGATTATTTGGCCGCAACAAACATTGATGACGCCGTGCAGATGCGTATGTGGGGCATAAAAGCGCCAATCATAATTTTTGGCTACACTCAGCCGGAATATACCGAAATACTTATCAGAAAAGCAATTACACAGGAGGTCGATTCGCTGGAAACGGCGACAGAGTTCTCCAAAATTGCTACGAAGCTCGGTCAAAGGCTTAAGGTACATCTTAAGGTCGACAGCGGCATGGGAAGGCTTGGCTTTGTCTGCCACGGGGGCAGAGATCCCGAGGCGGAAATGCTTGAAGTCATGAAGCTCCCGGGGCTTGACATAGAGGGGGTTTTCACGCATTTATCGGTCGCTGATGTTAAGGACGACGAGTATTGCGGTATGCAGCTTGATGCTTTTCTAGATATTATTGATAGGCTGGAAGAAAAATCCGGCAAGAGATTTAAGCTTAAGCATTGCGCGAACAGCGGAGCTGTGATAAATTATCCGAAGGCGGACCTTGATATGGTAAGGCCCGGACTTATGCTCTACGGATATTATCCCGACCGCTTTAAGGGCGGCATCGAGCTGCGTCCCGCGATGGAGCTTAAAACAAGAATAATCAGGATAAAAAGCATTTCGGAAGGCGATTGCATAAGCTATGGCAGAACCTTTACGGCAGAAAAGCCCATGAAAATCGCGATTATTCCGATTGGTTACGGAGACGGACTGCACAGAATACTTTCAGGCAAAATCGATGTGCTGATTAACGGCAAAAGAGCGCGGCAAATAGGCCGCATCTGCATGGATATGTGCATGGTTGACGTTACGGACCTTCCGTGCAAGGTCGACGATATAGTCACAATTTTCGGCAGAGACGGCGACGAGTTTATACCCATTGAGGAGGTCGCCGAAAAAGCGGGCACGATAAACTATGAGATGACCTGCGCGCTTACCGAGCGCGTTCCCCGGGTGTACACAGGAGCTTAAGTCTGAGTATACTGATATAGGAAAGCAAGACGTTTCAACGGGCAGAGTATATTTTGTTTCGCTTTGTGGAAGAATTAGAATAGCCGCATTACATATTAAGAATGTAATCGGTGAATCTTCCGTCGGAGAGTGAATAAAGCGTGACAAACGGTGTTAAACGAGGAGACATCTACTACGCTGATCTAAGCCCAGTCGTGGGCAGCGAGCAGGGTGGTATGAGGCCTGTGCTTATCGTACAGAATGACACCGGAAACAAGCATAGTCCCACAGTCATAGCTGCGGCGATAACGTCGCAGATTGGCAAGGCAAGGCTTCCTACGCACATAGAGCTGGGGGCAAAAAGCTACGGACTTTCAAAAGATTCGGTGATTTTGCTGGAACAAATACGTACGATAGACAAACGCAGGCTTAAAGAGAGAATGGGCA
>CAYQMY010000340.1:0-1558 GCA_964418735.1 uncultured Oscillospiraceae bacterium
CAGAGAACTCGTCAAAACAATTATTTAACATTCTATAATGCTTTCTCAAAAACGACATTCTGTTTTTACAGAATGTCGTTTTTTCTTATATTTGTAGAGAAATTGTAGAAAACCGACTGATATAATCTCAAGTAAATTGGGATGTTTTCCCTTATACAGGCTGGAGGGGTGCGGTTGAGGTTATACATACTGGATGCGCAGGATAAAATCCGTGATCAGCTGCTGAGAATTCTGTCTGAGTACAATAAAGCGGATGAGATCAAGGCTTTTGAGGATTACGCCGCATTTATGGAGCAGGCCATAAAATTTCCGCCGGATTATTGCTTTATCCGGCTTGGAACAGACGGAATACCGGGGCTCAAGGCCGCTGAAATGGCACAGCAAATAAGCGGCGATATCCGTGTAATTTTTGTGTCGGAGGACAGACGACACGCGCTGGACGCATATGAGGTCGGAGCTTACGGATATCTGTGTCCTCCATTTACAAAAGAAAAGCTTGATAAATATCTCGTGGGTAATGATTGAATTGTAAATACGAAAGGAGCAAATTAAATGAAAGTAAAAAAGGTATTAAGCGTAATTTTGGCACTGGCAATGGTTATTTCAATGCTGCCGGGTGTCTCGATTTCAGCTTCGGCTACACCGGGCTACGATTATCAAATCGTCAATTCGGGAACCAAGTTCAGAGTCAACACATTCTCTGAAGCAGGAACTATAGACTTCGACACGCTTGGGCTGGCTCTCGAGCAATGCACAAGCGATCTTGACGGCGACGGAACGCTTATTATTCAGCTTGGGGCCGACGGCACGGCGCTCGAGGTGAAAGCAACCTCAGTTGGCAGCGCAGACAACCGCCTGATTGCCGGAGTTTATATTGGTAGTGTGAATATTGATTCTTCCAGTTCGCCAGGACCAGTGGCAGGACTTTCAGTTAATAGCGACGTTACGTTAAGTGGGCTGACGATTACAAACAGCGCGACAAATTCTACTTGTCGTCTTTCCACTGTATATAATCAGTTTGGCTCGCTTACTGTACAGGACGGTTCGTCTATAACCAACAACGAGCGTTATGCATATGGTATAAATAATTATAACGGCACGTTGACAATTACTAATGGAGCGGTAAGCATGACAGGAACAGATGGCGAAGCTATCTGGACTAACTACAATACGGAAATAACGGGGGCGGCAACGAGCATAAGCTCTGTCAGCTCAAATACGATTACGATTGAGAAATCCGGCAGCAATAGGACAGTATTGCTGTTTGACAAAACAATACATAGCAGCGCAAACGGAAAGCTTTCAATCAGCGGCGCCGAAAGCGGCGGCGTTTATACAATCAATAGTACTAATTATGGAAGCGCTTCACTCAAGGCCACCGACTTAACAACAGAATATCAATTTATAGCATGGACGAGCGACGATGCACTTAATACGAGCGTAAGCACGTCAAACCCCGCTACACTGTCCGATTTGTCATCGGATATTTATCTTAAAGCGGCGATAACTTACTCCGTGAGCGGCACGGTATCGCTCGGCAGCAGCTCCGCGTCGTCTG
>CAYQMY010000341.1:0-1553 GCA_964418735.1 uncultured Oscillospiraceae bacterium
ACTCTGGCTATGAACTCCGGAATGGACAGCGCAATACTCGATCCTCTGGACAGAGGTATGCTCGGCACCATTTACGCAACCGAAGCCATGCTTGGTCTTGACGATTACTGCATAGAATATATCACCGCTTTCAGGGAAGGTCGTATCGGCCCTGTAAAGGATAAGAAATAATTTTACAGGCACTGATATTTCCTGGCTTTTACAAGATCGGCAGATATCTCTCCTGAATGGAAAGGAACCTAACTATGAACAGAATTCCACTAGACAGAGAAAAGGAATCACAGGTAATCGGTACTGCAAAGTTATTCACAAAAGCAGGAAATACCGAAGTACCGGTTTATAACACCCCAATAAGCCCTCGCGAAAACCTGAAGCTGATGCTTGATGGCAAAGTACCGTTCTGGATGCCCGGCGAGCAGGATATTTTCACTATCAACCCCTTAATCCTTCCCGACAACGTATCCCGCGCATTCGTTATAGAAATTGATCCCCTTGAGGAATCTAAAAACGGCGGCAAGGATATGTTCGGAATCGATTGGGAGTATGTCCCTTCCGTCGGCGGCTCGATGGTCAAGCCCGGCAAGCCTGCGCTTTCTGATATCGCAGATTGGGAAAAAGTAATTAAATTCCCGAATCTCGACGATTATGACTGGGAAGGCAGCGCAAAGAAGAACGCCCCCTACATCGACAAGAACAAGATGGTAATGTCTTGGGTGTTTAACGGCCTTTTCGAGCGTCTTATTTCCTTCCTTGATTTTGAGGCTGCCGCAATGGCTCTGCTTGACGAGGAGCAGCAGGATGATGTACATGCCCTGCTTTCCAAGCTCTGCGACATGTATGATGATCTTTTCGGACGCCTTCAGAAGTACTACGGCGTGGATATGATTTATTTCCACGATGACTGGGGTTCCCAGCGCGCGCCCTTCTTCTCTCTCGCCACCTGCCAGGAGATGCTGATGCCCTATTTGAAGCGCGTAGTAGAATCCTGCCATAAGCGCGGTATGTATTTCTTCTTCCACTGCTGCGGTCAGAACGAAATGCTGGTACCCGCTATGATCGAGGCCGGCGTTGACTTGTGGACTCCCCAGCCTATGAACGACACGGACATGTTGATCGAAAAATACAGCGACAAGCTGATCTTCGGCAAAACTCCGGAAATCCCCGCTCCGGATGCTTCGGAAGAGGAAATAGTTAGAGTCGCCAAGGAATTCGTCGACAAGTACAAAAACAAAAGAGTCTATGTTTTCGGTGGCTTAGCCGCAAGAAGTAACCCCGCATTCGCAAAAGCTCTCAGAGAAATGTACTTTATCAGCCGCGAAGAGCTTAACAAGCTCTAATAAATATTTACGGCTTTGTGAACAGGAGCCGCACACAATTTTTAAGGAGGATAATATCCATGTCAATCATCAAAGAAATCGCTGCCGCTGTAGAAACAGGCAAATCCAAGGTAGTCGGCGGACTCGTCGAGAATGCTCTCGCAGAGGGCATTGAGCCTTCCGTCATACTCAACGAGGGTATGATCGCCGCTATGGCCGTTGTCGGTGAGAAGTTCA
>CAYQMY010000342.1:0-1543 GCA_964418735.1 uncultured Oscillospiraceae bacterium
CGTCAGCAAATCACCGGTGTTTACTTTAAAGCCGCTGCCAATCGAAACCAGTCCGATTCCGCCAAGGCAAAAGACAGCCGCCAAAATATTGTAAAGGTCGGGGCGCTTTCTCTCAGCAAACCATGCCAGAAAAGGCACTATCATGCAATAGGAGGCGGTAAGAAAAGCGTTGTTGCCCGGAGATGTGCCCGCAAGACCATAGGTCTGGGCGGTATAGGCGGAAAGGAGCAAAAGTCCCATTATGCTGCCGCATGTGATATATTTCTTATCAATATGCTTAAAGCGCTTTATGAAAATCAGCGCAAGAATTATTCCAGCGACAAGAAATCTGAAGGCCAGCAGATAAAAGGTCGGTACGCTGTCGATTGTGTTCTTCATTATTACAAAGGAGGAGCCCCAAATCAGGGTTGCGAGAACAAGCAGGGGTTTCGCGAGCTTTTTTAATAGTGTTTCGTTCATTTTTAAGCTGTTTTCCTTCCGTCCGGCGACTTACGCATCGCTGCTGGGTTAAATATTTATTAAAAATGTATTGTAACATATTAGCATAAAGGATTCAATTTTTATTGTGAAATTTTATCATTTTTTTACTTGCTATTCTACTTTTCTTAACCAATAAAAAAGCTAAAGTTAAAGTAGTTTTCTGTGACATTTTTTGACGGTATAAGAAAGAATGAGCTGTATGGTTCGTAACCCGAATATTCAAAATCACATCTTAACATAATGCCGGATTCAAAGAAGGTGAAATCCTTGAATGTATTGTAATTGATTTGCTTTGCGATTCGGGATGCAAAATTTGAAAATAAACCGACCTCCCGCTGAGGACTGGTGAAGGCAAGCGAGGCTATAAGCATCTGTTTGTTATACGGATAGAGAGGTTTGCTGTTATTCTCAATTCTGCTGCTTAAAGAAATGCTTCCTACAGTCCCTTCACTGATATTAAAATGAAAAGGCAGATTTTCGCTATAGCCTATTTCTATATTATTTACCGCACCATTATCGTGTTTAGCCCAGTTACCGTTTTCGTCCAGATATGAGTCACCGAATGATACTTTATAATACTTGCAGTAATAGTTGAAGTTTTCAGAAAACTCTGCTACGGTCAGCTCTCCGCGGTTTGGAGGAAGCCGCTGCGAAAGCACTAGAACGAGAAAAAGAAAGAAAAGAGCTAAATCCGCTCCGATATAAAACGCAGTCCTGTACCACTTGATATCTTTTATTATATAGAAAACATCATATTCCCAGGGCTGAGACTCAAGCTCCTTGCAACGATTATAGCTCTTCCAGAGGCGGACAAGGTGCAGGATTGGAATGTTGTAGCCCATACCGGCGCCAATGAGGTCCCAAGTACGCTCTAAACCCTCGCCGTAGGTGAGATAGCTGCCGTCGTGGTTTTCTATTCGAAGTCCAAAAATGGCCTTGCCCAGCGTCGTGCCGAGGAAATGCAGCCAGAGCGGCTCTATAAAGAGCATTATGGTTATGGCAACACAAGAATCAAGATAAATTGCCAAGGAACCTCTGTTAGTCAAATTGACGTTAAAAACAA
>CAYQMY010000343.1:0-1525 GCA_964418735.1 uncultured Oscillospiraceae bacterium
AAGGACGGAAAAAATGTTGTGCTCACCTCCTCCGGCACAAAGCTCTCAGCAATCGGAAAGCTTACAATTAAGACTGACGGTACAGTTTCAGGCGAGCTTATCTCCGAATATAGTGAGAAGGATGCGGGCATAAAGTCCTTTATTGAAAGCATAAATGCTAAAAACAAAGCGCTTCTGGACACTGTTGTTGCCAAATCGGATGTCGCCCTTACGACAAAGAACGCTGACGGCACCCGCGCAGTTCGCAGTAAGGAAACTAATATGGGCGATTTCGCGGCTGACGCCTACCGCATAGTCGGAGGAGCCGATATCGGCTGGGTAAACGGCGGCGGAATCCGCGCCGATATTGCCTCAGGCGATGTCACCTACGGAAACATTATAAACGTCTTCCCCTTCAACAATTCCTTGTGCGTCGTAGAGACCACAGGTCAGGAGATACTCGATGCGCTGGAAATGTCGGCGCGTGTTGCCCCCACCGAAAACGGAGGCTTTTTGCAGGTCTCGGGTCTTAAGTTTACTATAGACACCACCGTGCCATCCACCGTCGAGGTGGACAGCAATAAGATGTTTGTCGGTGTTAAGGGCGCTCGCCGCGTTAAGGATGTGCTTGTCTTAAACGCCTCCGGCGCTTATGAACCCATTAGCCCCGACAAAATCTATACTCTTGCGTCCCACGATTATATGCTCAAATCCGGCGGCGACGGTCTCAATATCTTCAGGGACAACAAGCTCCTTAAGGACAGCACCATGCTGGACAACCAGCTGCTCATCGAATATATCACTGAGGAACTCAAGGGTGTTATCCCCGACTCTTATGCCGTATCCCAACAGCGGATCAACGTAAAATACAAGGTATCCTATCTGTTTACTGATATCGAAGCCGATTCATGGTATGAGCCCTTTGTTCAGTCCTGCTACGACAGCAAGGTCGCTACCGGTGTTAGCGCTTCCTCCTTCGAACCCGACTGCGCTCTCACACGCGCAGAGCTTATAACGATGCTCTACCGCAAGTCCGGCTCTCCGGCGGTTGCCGGAAAAGTCTCCGAAAGCTTTACCGACTGCAAGGACGGTCAGTGGTACTCAGAGGCGGTTCTGTGGGCTTACCAGAATAAAATCGCTGGTGATGCCTCCGGCGCCTTCTCACCCGATAACAGGCTAAGCCGCCAGCAGATGGCCGATATAATTTACAAGTTTGCAAGCCTTAAGGGTGCGACGTCAAAGTCCAACAAAGTCGCCTATTCCGATTCGGACAGCATCGCAGGCTGGGCTCTGCCGGCTGTGACGTACTGCACCTCAGCCGGGATAATGAACGGCATTACGCCTTCTCGCTTCGATCCCGAGGGAACCGCAAGCCGCGCCATGGGCGCTGCGGCTATCAGCCGTATGGCTGCGTAAGTTAATAAAGTAAATCCGCACCTTAACTATCGGTATAAGGTGCGGATTTTTTATTAGCATATTTTTCTATAAAATCTATTGACTTTTATATCGGCCTCCGTTATATTTATATCGTTATCCGATATAACGG
>CAYQMY010000344.1:0-1512 GCA_964418735.1 uncultured Oscillospiraceae bacterium
AAGCGTCGCGGCTGAGCGCGGAGCTGACCGTAAACTCGGTCTCATAGCCTGTTTCAAGTATTCTGTGCTCCTCTGCCGGCGCAAGACGTATTGTCATGCCGTCTTCTACGGCGGTCTGGCAGGCAAGCACGGTTTTATCTCCCTCGGAGGTAACAAGCTCAACCTTGCAGTTTTCGCAGACTCCGTTGCCGCCGCAGGGAGCGTCAATGTATAGTCCGGCCCCGACCGCAGCCTCAAGCACGGTCATGCCGGGTTTCGCATCATAGCTCACTCCGGAGGGCAAAAATGTTATTTTGTTTGCCATAATATTACCATTCCTTTCGCATTGCTCAAGTCACAAAACGACCATAAAAAGGAATGGTCATAATGTGCATGTTTTTCGGTTGCCGCATAAGCGGCGAGAAAAACGCACTTGAATCAATTAAGTTTGAACTTGTTTCAAACTTCACCCAATTAAATAGCAACCCACAAAGGTTTGCGTATTTTTACCGCGATTGTACTCCGCTCTGTTTTTCTTGCATATATCGCTGACGAGCAGCCCGTAAGCTTCCATTGACGAAACCCTGCTTTTCGGAATTCTGCAGGGCTCCGGATAGCTGCATTCCTTACATGCTCTGCAGGCGCCCGCACCGAGAGGCAGCACCTTTTCGAATTGCTCAGAAAGCTGCTTTGCGAATTTAAGCATCGTATTTTGATGCTTTTCAAATATCTCCATTGTCGTTTCGTAATCGAACTCGTCCTCAAGCTCGCCGTAGGTCTGGACAATTATTCCCTGCTTATAATCCGAAATGCGGTTTTTAAGCTCATCAAGCTCGCCGCAGGCGGGAGGGCAGGTCCAATTTTTGCCGTATTGTCCGCACTTGTTGTCGGCGCAGGAGGCCCTGACATCTTCGCGAAGATCAAGCGTTGATATGTCAAGAGGCATCGCCTCTGAAAATCCGGCTTCTTTTGCCTCAATTATCAGCTTTTCCAAATCTGCCACTATTACTCCCTCCGAACACAACAACCCAATTTAATGTATAAATATATGCCTATATTACTCTTCTTTTACAGTATTGTCATTGCTTTTTTAACAACAAAATTATTGTTTTAAAAGAATCGATAATATTTTACCAAAAATATCGATAAAAATAAATCTATATTATGAAAAAAATATTAAAAAAATTCTTGTTGACAAGCTCGCTCAGCTTAAGTATAATAACTTCTGCGACTTGGCGGCATAGCTCAGTTGGCTAGAGCACTCGGTTCATACCCGTGGTGTCACTGGTTCAAATCCAGTTGCCGCTACCACGGGGGACGGCTCCGGTCTGTCCCCCTCTTTTTTCGGCGCGTTGGTCAAGCGGTTAAGACACCGCCCTTTCACGGCGGTAACACGGGTTCGATTCCCGTACGCGTCACCAGAAATACGGACGTCCCTCGCGGGGCGTCCAAAAACTAATCAGCTTTTTACTTAACGCTTTGGAGGCTTAGCTCAGCTGGTCAGAGCGCCTGCTTCACACGCAGGAGGTCGAT
>CAYQMY010000345.1:0-1510 GCA_964418735.1 uncultured Oscillospiraceae bacterium
CGCAAATCGTGCGCGACCGGGGGTATCGCGGCGTTAGACGCGTATCTAGGGGGTACCTAATGCCCCCTAGAAGTGTTTTAGTAGTGCATCAGCTTGTAGAAGTACGGGTAGCTGCCGATGACCTGCTGCAGCGTGGTTCTGGTATTCGAGCCCGGATCGTTTACGGTAAAGCCTGAAGCAGACAGGGAAGAGCCGCCTGTATATCCTGTGGCCACTACCCAGTGCTGGCTCCCGTAGGAGTTTTTAAGTCCAATCAAAACAGGCTTTCCGCTTTTGAGCAGATCGTAAGTCACCTTGAGATAATCGCCGCCCGTATAGGCGCTGTAGTTTGAAGGCCAGTAAACCGCGCCTCCGGCTGTGTATTTGAGCCTGTTCTCCATCTCGTCAGGATAAATCGTTGTTCCGGTGCGGTAGGATTCGCTCATGGCGAGAGCGGTCGTAGAACAGCCAATTTTTTCTATCGTGCTGCCCGATGTGCCAACCTGTACATAAGCCCATCTGGAATCAGTCTGCTTATAGCTCGGTACAGAGAGCGAAACCGAGGTGTTTGAGCTTGAAGTACCGCTCGAAAGATAGGTGCCGCTTACATAACCGATTTTTGTGCCGTTGTAGAGAACCCTCTTCCAGTTACCCGAAGATGAAAGTACCACGACGTACTGTCCGTTGTTGAGCCAGCTTATGACGCCGTATTCGGTGCCTGGGCCGGATCTTACATTTAGACTTGCTGTGGAATATGCGGCATACGTGCCTGAAACCTGATTGATATACGCTCCCGAGCAGTAGCCGTAACGTCCGGCTGCATACTCGACTTTCCACCAGCCCCCGCTGCCCCCAAGCAGCGTAACATAGCTGCCGCCGGGAAGAGTGGTCAGTATAGTCGAGGAGGTTGAGGCCGCGCTTCTCACGTTAAGCAAGCTGGAAGCTGTGACGATGCCGGCGGAAGAATCCGCGGCGGCAGCCTGCGCCTTCATAGGCAAAAGGCTTACTGCAAGAATAACAATTAAAAATGCTGAAACTGTCTTGTGTATAAACTTTTTCATAAATCTCTCCTTACGCTTCGACATGTATCAAAGCCAAATTTCCAGTGAAATCTTTCGCTGGATTATGGTTTCCGCTTCTTCGGCAAGCGGATGCCGTTGGTCTGGCCTCAGGAAATTGCTTTATTCAGTTTTCCGAATCTATTCATAGCTTAACATATTTGAACCGATTTTTGGTGCTCCAAATTCTTCCTGTAACTTAAAACAAAAAAGGCATGTGAGCTAAGCCCACATGCCTTTTGAGTGTTAGTAAAATCCCTCGCAGGGCAATTTTAATATATTTTTCCGGGAATTTATTTCTCGGAAAAATTCCACAACCCGCGCGTTCGAGCGCGACCGGGGGTATCGAGCCGTTAGGCTCGTATCTAGGGGGTATAGGATACCCCCTGGAGGCATTTATACGTTGAAGAGCAAATCGGAGTAGGTCGGGAACGGCCAGTATTTGCTTGCAACGATGGTCTCAAGCTCGTCTG
>CAYQMY010000346.1:0-1507 GCA_964418735.1 uncultured Oscillospiraceae bacterium
TTTCTATGGTCTGTAGGATTTCACCCGAATTAATCATTTAAACCTCCATTTGCTTATCGCAAATATAAAAATCAAGTTCTATATCAAATTATGCTCTCTAAGTGCTCAGTTACGTCTAAGACTTGCGAAAGCTGCGAAGCTATTTTTGTGCAAGACGAGGCGCAGACCGCAGGTAATACTTTGTGTATTACCAAGGTGTGCAACAATGTATTGTGCAGAAAGAGCGAGTAGATTTGCAAGGAATAGGCGTAGCTGAGTACTAAATTCAAATCCTGTGCATTGCGTAGAAAATATCCTCGCGCTGTATTCTTATCGAAAGCTGCATTTCTGTTCCAGCGCCCGAAAGGAGGTGTGAAAGCTCGTCAAAGGCAATGCCGCCCTTATGAATATCGACAAGCATTATCATCGTAAAATACTCCTGCATAACAGTCTGGCTGATGTCCAGAATATTTACGTCATTTTTCGCAAGCAGCGCGCATACGTCCGCTATTATGCCTACTCTGTCCTTACCTATCACGGTTACAATTGCTCTCATGTTTTTCTCCTTAAATATTAATTTCCAGCTCGTCCAGCGTGAGTCCGAAGGCCGGCATAAAGTTTTCCATAAAGTATTTGACTTCTGGCATCTCAATCTTACAGATTGAGTCCCTTGTCTGGCGCTCGGCCTGCAGGAATTCGTTGTTCCCAGCCTTAAGCTCCTCAATGCACTTAATATACGCAGCAAGCTTGTCCGCCGCTTTTACTATGGCATGCGTTTCCTCGGAAACATCCCCCAAAAGCGGCCTGTATGAATCGCGAATGCTGTCGGGGAGCATTTTAAGAAGCTTTTCCTCCGCGACGCTCTCGACCTTTTTATAAGCTGCCATTATTTCGGGATCATAGTATTTAACGGGGGTCGGCAGGTCGCCGGTAAGTATCTCGGAAGCGTCGTGAAAAAGCGCCGCCGCTGCGGCTTCGTTGGGATCGGCGTCCTCGCCGAAAACGTCACGGCGGATTACCGCCAGAGCGTGGGCAAGTACGGCGACCATGTGCGAGTGCTCCTGAATGTTTTCGGTATAGCTGCCCCGCATAAGCCCCCAACGGTTTATGTAGCGCATCCTTGAAATAAGCGCGAAGAAACCGCTGCCTTCCATAAACGCACCCCCACTCAAATGTTAAACGTCATTTTACCATAATAGTCTTTCAATGTAAATAGCTCAAATATTTTTAAAAATCTATAATTACACATTGACATACGGCTTATGCGATAATATAATATTGATAATTAGATTTCATAATTTTACAAAAGGGGTGTTAGTTGTGCTCGAGACTCTCTGCCTGTACGGCGATTCGGTTACCAAGGGAGTGGTTTTGGACGGCGTCAGAAACAGGTATACTTTTTTAAAAGACAGCTTCGCAAGCGCCTTTGCCGCCGCAACCGGCGTTGCTGTTGATAACTTTTCAAGGTTTGGATGCACCATCGGCAGAGGACTTGAAATGATAACCAAGCGCAAGGACACCTTTGCAA